>CADFQU010000193.1 GCA_902836505.1 Streptococcaceae bacterium | reverse complement strand
AGTTCCTACAAGAAGAACATATATAACACCTTCATCTAGCTCGCGACATTTCTAATGACTTTAAGCAGATAAGTCTCCCCTTCATTCAGGACCTCCAAAGACAGTTTCCTGTCTCCTTTAACCTGGGCAATCACGATATGCTATCTCTTTCAGAAGAAGAAATCAAGCAGTATGATTTTCAGGTCCAGACTTTTGGGGACAGCCATTTAGTCAGTCTTGCTGGTTGGTACGATTATAGCTTTGTCCCTGAAAAGAGCAAGGAGACCCACCTGCGTACCAAGAATACTTTCTGGTTTGATCGAAGATTGGAACGTCCTTTAGATGATCCAACCATCACGCAAGAAGTTCTCTTCCGATTAGATCAGCTCCTCGCTTCTTTAGATGGTAGAATCATCGTCGCTCTTCACTTTGTCCCCCACAAGGACTTCCTCGTTAGTCACCCCTACTTTCAGAAATTTAATGCCTTCTTAGGTAGTCAAGCTTTTCACGATCTCTTTGTAAAGCACGAGGTAGCGGATGTCGTCTTCGGACACTTGCATCATCGCCATCCTTCCAGAGCCATCGATAACATCCATTATCACATGCGGCCTCTTGGCTATATTCGAGAATGGAAACTGACAGAAGACTTTTTCAAGGCCTATCCACAATACAAGATTCCTCACATGTATCATCTTCATAAACGCTACAACGCTGTGAAAAAATTACCTGAATTTCATCAATACAAAAGACAACATTTAGCAAATGAATTTCGTCAAGCTTTAACCATCCTTGACTGCTAAAAAAAAAATAAAAAGATTTCGATCCCATAAGGAATCGAAATCTTTTATCGTTAAAATAGCTTATTCTTCTGTTTCAAGGAGATCCTTTGCAACAAGCGCTGCCAAGATACCACCAACGATTGGCGCAAGGATAAAGATCCAAATTTGTTGAAGGGCTGCACCACCTACAAAGAGTGCAGGAGCCAAGCTACGAGCTGGGTTTACAGAAAGACCTGTAATGTTCAAACCAACAAGAATGATCAAGGTCAAGCTCAAACCGATGACAAGACCAGCAATCTTCCCGTTTCCTTTAGAAGCTGATGTCACTGTCATAATGACCAAGATAAAGATAAAGGATGCAATCACTTCGAACAAGAAACCGCCAAATGGGGTTACTCCTTTAGCCAAGGCATTTTCACCAAGACTAGCGGTTGACATACCGGAATTGGACAAAAGAAAGAAGACAGAAGCAGTTGCAAGGAAAGCTCCTACTACTTGCGCCACAATGTAGTTGACCAAGTCTTTTGAAGACAAGCGTTTGTTGACAAACATAGCAATAGAAACAGCTGGGTTTAAGTGAGCACCAGAAACAGTCCCAATAGAGTATGCAGCTGCAACAATTGACAAACCAAATGCCAAGGCAATTCCTAAATGCCCTAGACCTTCAGTCCCATTTCCAAAAACAACAGCGCCAGTCCCGATAAAGACAAGCATAAATGTGCCGATCACTTCAGCAAAAAACTTTTTCATAATATAGTTTCCTTTCTTCAAACTGTCGTCTAGTTTATCAAAAATCAATTCTGGACTCAAGAAATATGCCCAGGGCTTTCTGCACACAAAAAAAGCCATCCGAAGATGAATTTTCAATGCTTAAATAGCGTTTTTATCCTTACCAAGGGCTCGTTGGACTGCTTTGACAATCTCAACAAGGACCACGATCATAAGTGCTCCTACGGCAACAACCATCCATTGAGTCAAGCTCAAATGTGACACGTGGAAGAGATTATTAAATCCAGGAACCAAAATTGTCACCACAAAGAGGACAAAGGCAACTGGGATAGACCAGTTAAAGGTCTTGTTCGTAAAGAGTCCCACTTTAAAGATTGATTGGTAAACTGACTTAACGTTAAAGGCATGGAGCAATTGAATCAAACCGAGAGTTGCAAAAGCCATGGTAAGGGCATCAGCATGGATTTCAGTATGACTTTGGTGCTCTGGGAAGAGAAGAGCCCAACCATAAACACCTAAAACGAGCATCGTTTGGAAGATCCCTTGATAAAGGATTGCTCCGAAGACACCACCATCAAAGAAGTTAGACTTACGCCCACGAGGTTTGTGAGTCATGACACCTGGTTCAGCAGGCTCTACCCCAAGGGCGATAGCTGGTAGTGTATCTGTTACTAGGTTAATCCATAGCAAATGCACTGGTTGCAACACATCCCAACCAAAGAGAGTTGCAAAGAAGATGGTGAAGACCTCAGCCATATTGGCAGACAAAAGGTATTGAATGGATTTTTGGATATTGGAGAAGACCTTACGTCCTTCTTCTACCGCTACGATAATGGTTGCGAAGTTATCATCGGCAAGGACCATATCTGAAGCTCCCTTAGAAACCTCTGTACCTGTAATCCCCATACCGATACCGATATCAGCTGTCTTAAGTGAAGGCGCATCGTTGACTCCATCACCAGTCATAGCAACAACCTTGCCTTCTTTTTGCCATGCTTTCACGATACGAACCTTGTGCTCAGGCGATACACGTGCATAAACAGAGTATTGCTTGAAGACTTTTTGGAACTCTTCATCAGTGAGTTCATTCAACTCAGCACCAGTGAAGACATGGTCTTCTGTATCATTTGGATCGATGATTCCGAGACGTTTGGCAATAGCTTCAGCTGTATCTTGGTGGTCACCCGTAATCATGATTGGGCGGATACCTGCTTCTTTAGCGACACGTACAGCTTCTGCAGCTTCTGGGCGCTCAGGGTCAATCATGCCGACCAAACCAGAGAAAATGAGATCAGACTCAACGATTTCAGATTCCAAG
The DNA here is from genome assembly GCA_902836505.1 of Streptococcaceae bacterium. Taxonomy (GTDB): domain Bacteria; phylum Bacillota; class Bacilli; order Lactobacillales; family Streptococcaceae; genus Streptococcus. The sequence goes on along the minus strand of CADFQU010000193.1, from coordinate 349 downwards.
GTTGGAATTTCGTTACTTGTCTTGTAAGCCATCATCAAGACACGAAGGGCTTGTTTTGCCAAGTCTTTGTTGGTAGCAAGGATAGCTTGTTTATCTTCTTCTGTGATTGGGCGAACTTCCCCATTGACTTCAATACGAGTCACACGTTTGAGCAATTGGTCAGGGGCACCCTTGACAGCGATAAAGTAAGAGCCATCTGCTTCCTTATGAATGGTAGACATGAGTTTTCGATCTGAGTCAAATGGCAATTCAGCCACACGTGGCTCATCCTTCAAGACTTCACGAACATCAAAGTTGTGGTCCAAACCAAACTGTACAAGAGCTGTCTCCGTTGGATCACCAATCAGCT
>CADFQU010000192.1 GCA_902836505.1 Streptococcaceae bacterium | reverse complement strand
CACTCAACCACTGCGTCTTACTCGACAATCCAAAGACAATTGAGAAGCTGGAACTTTTGTCCCAGCCTCTTTTTATCTTTTAGATATCTACTAACGGAGTCGCTGTATCCGGAGATGTATCCAACACTTCAAAATCATGACCTACTGCCAAATCTGCTCGAGCCAATTGATTGACCATGGTCATATGGGCCAATTCCTTGATATTGTTTTCCTTGGATAAGTGGCCCAGATAAATTTTCTTGGTCTTGTTGCCTAGGGTCCGAATCATGGCATCGGCACCATCTTCATTAGAGAGGTGACCTAAATCAGATAAGATCCGTTGTTTTAATCGCCAAGCATAAGAACCCGCTCGTAGGATTTCCACATCATGGTTGGACTCAATCAAATAGCCATCAGCATTTTCAACAATTCCTGCCATCCGATCGCTAACATAACCTGTATCAGTTAGCATGACAAAACTCTTTCCATCCTTCATGAAACGATAGAACTGTGGAGCCGCAGCATCATGGCTGACACCAAAACTTTCTACATCCAAATCTCCAAAGGTTAAGGTCTTTCCCATTTCAAAAAGATGTTTCTGGGAGTCATCTACCTTCCCAAGGTACTTGCTTCCCTCCATGGCCTTCCATGTAGCTTCATTGGCGTATAGGTCCATCCCGTATTTACGAGCGAGTACACCAACGCCATGAATGTGATCCGAATGTTCATGTGTAATTAAAATAGCATCAAGATCTTCGGGTTTGCGATCAATTTCTGCAAGCAAACCTGTAATCTTCTTCCCGGACAAGCCTGCATCCACTAGAATTTTTTTCTTAGGTGTCTCTAGGTAAAATGAATTACCACTCGATCCCGAAGCCAAAATACTATACTTAAACCCTTTTTCATCCATTTGTTTTCTTATTCATCCTCATTATCCCATCCATCATCCCGGATAGCATCTTTATCATATGGTAGAACAATCGTGAAAGTAGAACCTTTTCCATATTCACTTTTGGCCCAAATAAATCCATTGTGCTGCTTGATAATTTCCTTCGCAATGGCAAGTCCTAAACCAGTCCCACCTTGGGCGCGACTTCGGGCTTTATCCACACGATAAAAGCGGTCAAAAATACGAGGGAGGTCCTTTTTAGGAATCCCTAACCCCTCATCCGAAATCGAAATAATCAACTGGGCATCCGTTGTTTTCATCCCCACACGAATTTCCCCACCATCTGGGGAATATTTAATGGCGTTATTTAAGATATTGTCTAAGACCTGCGTCATCTTATCTGTATCAATTTCAACCCAGACAGGAGAAATGGGATATTCACGAACAATATCATATTTCTTCTCTCCAGCCTGATTCTTCATCTTATCAAAGCGGTTCAAAATGAAGGTAATAAAGGCTGTAAAGTTGGTCAATTCAACATCCAATTGACTGGTTTCATTATCAATCCGTGAAAGACTCAATAAATCCGTCACCATCCGCATCATCCGGTTGGTCTCTGTCAAAGATACTTTAACAAATTCCGGTGCAACTGGCTCAGAAATGGCTCCGTCATCCAAGGCTTCCAAGTAGGATTTAACACTGGTCAGTGGGGTTCGGAGTTCATGACTAACGTTGGATACGAATAAACGACGTTCCCGTTCTTCCTTGTCCTGTTCAGTTGTGTCATGCAAAACGGCAACCAGACCAGAAATGAAACCAGACTCTCTCCGAATCAAGGCAAAGCGAACCCGTAAAGAGATGTACTCCCCATTTTCATCCTGCGAATCGATCGTCAGTTCCGGAACATTAGTAATCAAGTCACGCAGTTCATACTCTTCACTAATGCCAAGCAAATCCAGAATACTAGTGTTCATGACCTCTTCGACCACGACATTGAGTTGTTTGGCAGCCATTTCATTAACCAGGATAATCTGTCCTCGACGATTGGTCGCTAAGACCCCATCTGTCATATAGGAAAGAATACTGGTCAAGCGCTTGGTTTCTTGCTCCAAATTTTCATGCGTCAAACGGATAACTTCTGATAAATCATTGATATTGTTGGAAATCTCTGTCAATTCAGGACCTCCTTGTAAATCAATAATATCTGAATATTCTCCGGCAATCAAACTCTTAATTTTATCATTCAACAAGCGTAGCTTCATGTTATCCCGACGATTTTCTAGGATCAGCAAGGCCACCACGATAATAAATCCGAGAGTGATTAATATAAAAACAAAATTATAAGAGGTCATGACTTCTTTGATGTGATTAATCATTGTTTCTCATATAGTAACCGACACCGCGGCGCGTTAAAATATACTCCGGACGACCTGGAATATCTTCGATTTTTTCACGCAAACGTCGAATCGTTACGTCCACTGTCCGAACATCTCCAAAATAATCGTAGCCCCAGACTGTTTCCAGCAAATGCTCACGGGTCATAACTTGGCCTACATGGGTCGCCAAGTGATAGAGCAACTCAAATTCGCGATGGGTCAGTTCGAGCTCTTTGCCTTTTTTCTGAGCAAGGAAGGCATCCGGAATGATTTTCAAATCACCAATCACAATATCTGAATCTGATATAGACTCTGCCTGTGATTCTACCGTTAGTTCTGTCCGACGCAACAAAGCTTTTACGCGAGCTTGAAGCTCACGATTTGAAAATGGCTTAGTCACATAGTCATCCGCACCAATTTCAAGACCGATGACCTTATCAAATTCTGTATCTTTAGCAGATAGGACAATAATCGGCACATTACTAGTCTTTCGAATGGTACGCGCTACTTCCAAACCATCAATTTCAGGAAGCATGAGGTCCAGGATCAAAATATCTGGATTCTCAGCTTCGAAAACAGCCAGTGCTTCTTTCCCATCGAAGGCAGTCAAGACTTCATAACCTTCTTTCGCCATATTGAATTTTATAATATCCGAAATCGGCTTTTCATCATCTACAACAAGAATTTTCTTCATACATGTACCTACTTCTATTTTTTCTTTGCTTCTTCAAATCTCTTTCCTTTCATTATAGCAAATTTCTTTGAAAAATGGGAGTTATACTTTGATTTGTAAAGAAAGAGAAAGAAAAAGGTTATGCAATGGAAAAATGAGAACTAGATAATAGCACCCACTATAACAGCACTTAAATAATTAGTTTCCATCCACACAAAAGAGAGTGGGACAGAAATCGGTAATTCGTTAGAATTCGATTTCGTCGTCC
>CADFQU010000191.1 GCA_902836505.1 Streptococcaceae bacterium | reverse complement strand
ATGTTGGTGGTGTGCCAGCTGTCATGAAATACCTTCTGAAGAATGGTTTCCTTCATGGTGATCGGATCACATGTACCGGTAAAACTGTTGCAGAAAACTTGGAAGCTTTCGCTGATTTGACACCAGGTCAAAAAGTTATCATGCCACTTGAAAATCCAAAACGTGCGGATGGTCCATTGATCATCCTGAAAGGGAACTTGGCTCCAGAAGGGGCGGTTGCCAAAGTATCAGGTGTGAAAGTGCGTAACATCACCGGTCCTGCTAAGGTTTTTGACTCCGAAGAAGCTGCCATTGAAGCGGTTCTTTCGGATGAAATCGTGGATGGCGACGTTGTTGTTGTTCGTTTTGTAGGACCTAAGGGTGGTCCTGGTATGCCGGAAATGCTGTCCTTGTCATCCATGATCGTTGGGAAAGGCCAAGGAGATAAGGTGGCCCTCTTGACAGACGGACGCTTCTCTGGTGGTACTTACGGTCTCGTTGTTGGACATATCGCGCCTGAAGCTCAGGTCGGCGGTCCAATCGCCTACCTCCATACAGGGGATTTGGTAACAGTTGACCAAGATACTAAAGAAATCACCATGCATGTCTCAGATGAAGAGTTGGCCAAACGGAAAGCTGAAACTACCTTGCCGCCACTGTATAGCCGTGGGGTTCTCGGTAAGTATGCCCACACAGTATCCTCTGCTTCTCGTGGTGCCGTAACCGACTTCTGGAATATGGAACAGTCTGGTAAACAATAAGATATGAAAAAACTCACTTTACGAATTTGTAAAGTGAGTTTTATTGATTTATCGCGGTGGAAGGCCAAGTGCAATGCGCCCATAGCGGCTGATCCGGGTAATTTTCCAGGCTGGAGACCAGGTTACTTCTACTTTAACGTCTTCAATACCGTCAATTTCTTTTAGACGGGCGACGATTTCGATAGGCAAACTTTCCGCACAGTCACAAGCGGTATCGGTAAAGGTCATGACTACCTTGCAGGTTCCTTCTTCATCCAGATCCAACTCATAAATCAAACCAAGGTTGTAGACGTCCAATTCAACATCGGTATCAAACACAAGCTCTAACTTTTCAATCAATTGTTTCTCCAGTGCTAGGGCACGGTCGTTAATCTTGATATCCTCTCTCATCTCGCTATCCTTTCCCTCCTTTGATGAAGACTATTTTCTCACAATTCTGACAATAATGCAAGTTAACCTAGAATGAGATCGAATGACAGCTACAAATCAAACCATCCGTCTTAAGACTGATTTTAAATTACAGGAAGGTATCTTAAGCTTTCTTTAAGTTTTCCGATTTATACTAATACCATCAAATGAAGACCTCCTAACTTTGTTTGATAGAAAATCCTAAACTTTTTCATAATAATCTCCCATAAAGGCCACCAAATCAGGTGGCTTTTTTCTATGGGAGTGAGACAGAACAATTTTTTAAATTGCTTCGCGTCCTTATTTTTAGGCTCAGGTTGAAAAGGTTCCCCAAAACTTTTCAATTGTCTCACCCCCGCACAGTTGATTAGGTAATCTTTGGAGCTATAAGAGCGAACAAAGATACCAATCAACCACTGCGTTATGTAGTTATTACTAAACCTATTTCCTTAAACCAATCCTAACAAGGACGTAGATGAGCTTAGGTACATTGACGCAGTTCGAACGCTAGTGAGAACTACGTTCCTTATTTTTACGAGCATCAGCAAGCTTAGGTACATTGACGCAATTTGAACGGAGATAATTAGACTCCTATAAAAAGGATGTGTGAAAAAAGTTTTAAAACCTTCAAAAAATTTTTTCAGCTCTATCTTTCTATTGTTTACTATATTTATAGGCAAAACAGCTATTTTACGGGCTTTATTTCCCGATAATTCCTTTTGCCTCCTCCAAGTTCTTGTGCTATAATGATACGGATGCTGTTCATTTTCGAACAAGGAGGTACATTATGAAACAAAACCATTCCCGTTTTCTCATTCCAGGGATCCTTTTACTAGGAGTGGTCTTGCGGGCCCCATTTACGACCCTCTCCACTGTCTTATCAGATATTGCTGCTAGCTTTGGTGTTGAGGTGAGTTCTCTCGGCCTCTTGACAAGTCTACCCCTCCTAACATTCGCTATTTTCTCTCCTTTTGCTACTAGCTGGGCGAGACGCTTTGGGATTGAGCGACTCTTTCTTGGAGTTTTGATCCTGATGACGATTGGATCTGCTCTACGCACTATCAATCTGCCTCTCCTCTATGTGGGAACTCTTTTGATTGGTGCTGCTATTGCCTTTATCAATGTCCTTCTACCAAGCTTGATCCAAGCTAATGAACCAAAACGTCTTGGCTTCTTAACAACCCTCTATATCACTGCAATGGGCTTGTCTACTGCGGTAGCTTCTTCTGTCGCTGTTCCTATCACTCAAGCCACCTCTTGGCAAGGTCTGGTTTGGGTGCTGACAGTTGTCTGTGCGCTTGCACTTGTGATCTGGCTCCCCAATGCTCGTCATAATCATTATTTGAAAAAAAGCTCCTCTTCTAATGAAAATAAGACTAGCTGGTATAAGAATGGTAAGGTCTGGGCTATCATGCTCTTCTGTGGTCTACAATCTCTCTTGTTCTATACCACGATGACCTGGCTTCCTACCATGGCGACCCAAGCCGGCATCAGTCAATCCAATGCAGGAATTTTAGCATCTGTATTTACCCTGATGAGTCTTCCCTTCTCTATGACCATTCCAAGTCTCACCACCAGCCTTTCTAAACGAAACCGTCGCATCATGCTGATCACGACTGTTTTAGCTGGCTTTACTGGAATAGCCATGCTGTTACTAAAGACAGACAACTTCATTTACTGGATGATCCTGAATATCTTGGTCGGAAGTTTTACGAGTATCTTATTCCCTTACCTCATGGTTACCTTCTCCATGAAGTCTAGCTCTCCTGAGAAAACTGCTCAGCTCTCTGGACTAGCTCAAACAGGAGGATACGTCTTTGCTGCACTTGGGCCTATCTTATTTGGTTCAAGCCAACAAATCTTCCACTCTTGGACACCCGGAGTTTTACTTCTTCTGGTTGTTGTTTTATTCATGAGTATTGCTCTCTATCAAGTAGAGAAATCTGATGTTATCCTTTAATCCAATAAACCCCATTGATCAAATGGGGTTTATTTTTTATACAAAAAAAGAGAGTGGGACAGAAATCGGTAATTCGTTAGAATTCGATTTCGTCGTCC
>CADFQU010000190.1 GCA_902836505.1 Streptococcaceae bacterium | reverse complement strand
CTCGACAATCCAAAGACAATTGAGAGGCTAGGATTTTTGTCCCAGCCTCTTTTTTTATATTCTTAAATCTTCAAGAAACGTCTCATTGAAATAGATGAGCCAATCGCTCCAATTAAAATACCGAGACCAAACAAACCACCGACCATAATCGGAACAAGAAGGTTTGGACTATATAAGAACAATTTCTGATCTTGTAGGGTATTGTACATAGACTTGTAGACAATATTATAGACATAATAAAGCAAGAGAGCTGGTGGAATTGCACCAATCAAGCCAATCCAGGCACCTTCCAGAAGGAATGGAGCACGAATATAGCCACTCTTAGCACCTACCAGACGCATAATCTTGATTTCTCGACTTCGTGAAATAATGGTAATCCGAATCGTATTAGAAATCAAGAAGACCGCGATAAAGATTAGTAAACCAGCACCAATCAAGCCCCAAATACGGATGAAGTTCCCGAGAGCAAAGAGACGTTGAGTATCAACTCCCCCATCTTTTACTTCAGATACCCCTTCGATTTTCTTAGCGGCCTTGGAAACTTCTTTTACATACTTAGGAGCCGTTGTCTCTACAAAATAGGCATCATAGAGTGGATTGGCATCCCCGTCAAAAATTTTCCAGTTGTTACCGGCAGTCTTGATCAAGTTTTCATATTGTTCTTCCTTGCTGGAAAACTCAACTTTATCAACATTCTTCATGGCTGTCAACGCATTATAGACTTTCTTGTAGTCCTCATTATCAACCATCTGGCCTTCTTTTTCGATCTGCTGGCTTTGATCTTGGATATCCTTGCGCATATAGACAACAATCCGTACACTATTTTGAATATCATCTGATAGCTTGATCGTATTCGCAATAACTGAGGCAAAAATCGCTACAAGTCCAAGTGTAATCATCACCGAACTAACTGCAGCAATGGTCATCCAGCCATTCCGTTTTAAACTTTTAAATGATTCAATGAGATGGCGGAAAAATCTTCTAATCATCGTATCCGTACTCTCCTTCCGCTTCATCCCGTACAACACGGCCATTTTCAATGGCGATAACACGGTGACGAAGTGTATTTACAATTTGGCTATTATGAGTCGCCATCAAAACCGTGGTCCCTTGCAAATTAATTCGCTCTAAGAGGTTCATAATTTCCCAAGAATTATCTGGGTCCAAGTTCCCTGTTGGTTCATCCGCAATCAATACTTTAGGATTGTTCACAATAGCACGCGCAATGGCGATCCGTTGTTGCTCACCACCTGAAAGCTCATTTGGAAATGAACGAACCTTGTGTTTCAAACCAACAAGATCTAGCACTTCCATAACGCGTTTTTTAATGTTGCGACGACGCTCTCCGATTACTTCCATTGCATAGGCAATATTTTCATAAACGGTCTTTTTAGGAAGCAATTTGTAGTCTTGGAAGACTACCCCAACGTTCCGACGCAACATCGGAATATCGCGTTTTTTGATTTTATCTAAATCAAAACCAGCAACTTTCAAGCTACCTTTATCATGTTTCACCTCACGGTAAAGCAAGCGAATAAAGGTAGATTTACCTGCACCAGAAGGTCCTACAATATAGGCAAATTCTCCTGGTTCAATATGAACGGTCACTCCACGAAGAGCTGTCGTTCCATTGTCATACTTTTTGACAACATCTTTCATTTCAATCATTGACATGTATTGAAAATTCCTTTCCACAATTTATATAGAAGGAGGACTTTAATTGAGACGCCATTTTAAATAGGCATCAATAAAGCCATCAATATCTCCGTCCATTACTTTATCAACTTGGGCAACTTCGTAACTCGTACGATGATCCTTCACCATGGTATATGGGGTAAAGACATAGGAGCGAATCTGACTTCCCCAGGTGATTTCTTTTTTATCACCCTTTAAGGAGTCCACCTCAGCTGCCTTCTTTTCTTGCTCCAATTGATAAAGTTTTGCCTGCAACATTTTCATTGCACGGTCACGGTTTCCGTACTGAGTGCGGTCAACCGTCGAAGCCACTACAATCCCTGTTGGGATGTGGGTCAATCGAACACCTGTTGAAACCTTGTTGACATTTTGTCCACCAGCTCCACCTGAACGGAAGGTATCCATCTTGATATCATCATCTCGGACTTCCACTTCAATCGTATCATCCAATTCTGGCATGACTTCAACTGACGTGAAGGAAGTATGACGACGCTTAGCTGAGTCGAATGGCGAGATCCGTACCAAACGGTGGACACCCATTTCTGATTTCAACAAGCCATAGGCATGCGGTCCTTCGAAGGACAGCGTCACTGATTTAATCCCAGCCTCGTCTCCTGCCTGATAGTCCAAGACTTCCACTTTGAAACCATGAGCATTTCCGAAGCGGGTATACATCCGAAGGAGCATATCTCCCCAGTCCTGAGCCTCAGTACCTCCAGATCCTGGATGGATTTCCAAGATTGCATTATTATTATCATAGGGTTCTGATAAGAGAAGCGTCATTTCATAACTGGTCATCATCTTATCCAACTCTATCAATTTCTCTTCTAGCTCTTCGTGAACGGATTCATCTTCTGAGAGAAACTCAAGAAGGATTTCGGATTCATCAAACAAGTCTGTCATTTGATGGAAATTCTCGTAGGTTTGTTTCAACTCATTTAATTCCTGAGATGTCTTTTGCGCTGCAATATTATCATCCCAAAAATCAGGTTCTGTCATTTTGTTTTCCAAAATGGCAATTTCTTCTTCCAGACCCTCTAAGTCAAAGAGACCCCCTGAAAGAAGCTAATTTTTCACGATTCGCGTCAATTTTCTGACGGATTTCTGAAATATCCATAAGTACCTCTTTCTAAGTATCAGTCTATTATACCACAAACCCCGTCATTTGCACATAGTAAGAGATAGTAGGAATCATTTGTCCTACAAAAATCGCATAAAACCAAGCCGTTGTCACTTCCCTTGTTACATAATTGTTAGATTTGTTACATGTTGGTTAACTTTCTTTTTCTTATCAACTTGTGATACACTAGTGATATGACACGTATTGGTTTTATGAGTGACCTGCACCTGGATTCCAATCAGTTTGGCGAGGCCGAACGCATGCAACTCCTTCAGGTCCTACAAGAAGAACAGATTGAACACCTTCATCTAGCTGGCGACATTTCTAATGACTTTAAACAGATAAGTCTCCCCTTCATTCAGGACCTCCAAAGACAGTTTCCTGTCTCCTTT
>CADFQU010000189.1 GCA_902836505.1 Streptococcaceae bacterium | reverse complement strand
TTGCCAAGGAATTGGACCTCATTGACAATAGTCAATTCAACTTCCTATGGGTGGTCGATTGGCCAATGTTTGAGTGGTCTGAAGAAGAAGGTCGTTACATGAGTGCCCACCATCCCTTTACACTTCCGCAAGCAGATACAGCTCATGAATTAGAGGGCGATCTTGCCAAGGTACGGGCTATTGCCTATGACATTGTGCTCAATGGTTACGAACTTGGAGGGGGAAGTCTCCGGATCAACCAAAAAGAATTGCAAGAACGGATGTTTACGGCTCTCGGTTTCTCAAAAGAAGATGCGACAGAGCAATTTGGTTTCTTGCTAGAAGCTATGGATTATGGTTTCCCTCCACATGGCGGATTGGCTCTTGGTTTGGACCGTTTTGTCATGTTGTTAGCTGGTGAGGAGAATATCCGTGAAGTGATTGCCTTCCCTAAGAACAACAAGGCAACAGATCCAATGACCCAAGCCCCTTCTACAGTAGCCACCAAACAACTGGAAGAGTTGAGTCTACAAGTAGAAGTCAAAACTGAGGAGTAAGAATAAAAGCGAAAAATCCGCAGAAGTAGCTTCTGCGATTTTCCCTTTATTTATAAATTGAGAGATAATCATGAAAAAAACTCGCTTAGGTAAAATCTTACGTTTTTATGTGAGAAGAATTGCTTATAATTTTAAATTATTACGGGTCTTGAAAAGTATTTCCCGCGAAAAGTATGATGAAAAGATTTCAGCCTCATTGGTCTATGGATTTTTATCTGCGATTGCTGTGAACTTCTTTTTCCAGCCGGGACGTGTCTATTCAAGTGGTGCGACAGGGTTAGCACAGATTGTTTCGGCCCTTAGTGATCGATTCTTGGGCTTTACCATTCCTGTTTCCTTGTCGTTTTATGCCATCAATTTGCCATTGATGATCATCGCCTGGTATCAAATTGGCCATAAGTTTACCATTTTCACCTTTATCACGGTGTCCATGAGTTCCTTCTTTATCCAATTTGTTCCAGTAGTTACGCTCACCAATGACCCTATCATGAACGCCTTGTTTGGGGGGGTGGTTATGGGGACAGGGATTGGTTTTGCCCTTCGGAATAATATCTCCAGTGGGGGAACCGATATTGTCAGTTTGACTATTCGAAAACGAACGGGCAAGAACGTCGGTAAAATTTCTCTCATCGTCAATGGGACCATCATGCTGATAGCCGGGATGACCTTTGGTTGGAAGTATGCTCTCTATTCGATGATTACCATTTTTGTTTCTAGTCGAGTGACAGATGCTGTCTTTACCAAGCAGAAGCGGATGCAAGCCATGATTGTCACTAGCCAACCGGATAAGATTATTGAGAAAATCCATAAGCGCTTGCATCGTGGGGCAACCATTATCCACAATGCCGAAGGGACCTATAATCATCAGGAAAAAGCCGTCTTACTCACGGTTATTACCCGAGCAGAGTTTAATGAGTTTAAATTTTTAATGAAAAAAGCAGATCCTCAAGCTTTTATAACAATTTCAGACAATGTTCATATTATTGGTCGCTTTGTCGAAGTAGAAGATTAAAAAATTCCTGCAAGAACTTCTTGCAGGGATTTTTTTATGCTTGTTCTACCAAGATCCAGCCATGGCCTGGAACGGTAAATTCTTCTTGAGAAAGTTCTTGCTCTCTCCCATACACATGAGGGTAGGCAATTGCTAATTTTGATGATTGTTTGAATCGATAAGTCCATTCTTGATCCCCCAGGTTGACCAAGATATGCAACTTACGACCGTCTTTCTCAATGCTGTATGAGAAGGTCTTCTCTGAGATCCAAGTGACTTGGCAGTAATCCCGTATATCTTGAGCCTTGTCAAGGCGGAGGAGTTCTTCCTTTTTACGATAGGCAATCAATTCGCGCAGGAACTGAATATCTGTTTCATAAGCTGTAGAAGAAAGCCAGTCTAGTTGATTTAGAGAATCTGGAAGATTGTAAGTATTCTCTTCTAAGCCCTTGCTGCGATAGAACTCTTGACCAGCATGTAGGAAGGGAACTCCTTGAGCTAAGAGTACGAGGTGCAAGCCAAGACGGGCTTTAGCCTGACGCTGCTCCTCTGAAATGTTTGGATCTTCAACCTTGAGATAGTCAAAGAAGGTTGCGTTATCATGGCATTCCACATAGTTGATCGCCTGTTGAGGACGTACAAAGTGGGTGTCTCCTTTGAGTCCGACGTTACCAGTCAAAATATTGGCCAGATCATTGGCCTGATAGCGGCTGTCTATACGTCCTTCGTTGAGGATGCTTTGTTTAATGGTATCACGGAAATTATCACTGAAGAAGCCATACGGACGAAGTTGATTAGCGTTGTATTGATGGGCCAAGAGTTCAGGATCCAGTCCAGTATCCATCTTCCAGCCTTCTCCATAAAGGTAGATGTTGGGGTAAATGGTTGCTAATTCTTCTTGAATTTCCATCATGGTTTGGCGGTCAAGAATGCCCATCAAGTCAAAGCGGAAACCATCAAAGCCGTAGAGTTGAACCCACTGCTTGACTGACTGCTTGATGTAGTTGCGAACCATGGCTCTCTCGCTGGCTACATCGTTGCCACAGAAGGTTCCGTTGGTTCGTTGGCGATCCTGGTCATAGCGATAGAAATAGCCTGGGACAATCCGCTCAAAAGCAAATTCATCAGAGAGGTAAACATGGTTATAGACAACGTCCATGATGAGGCTTAGATCTGCCTTATGGTAGGCATCAATCACTTGCTGTAACTCGAGAATCCGTTGGTAAGGATCATTTGCCTGGGTACTAAAACTTCCTTCAGGAACATTGTATTGCACAGGGTCATAGCCCCAATTGTAGCTAGAAGTAGGGTTGGTTTCATCCACGCTCCCGAAGTCATAGAGGGGCATGAGCTGGACATGAGTAATGCCCAGGGATTTCAAATAGTCAAAGCCAAAGGTCTGTTCTCCATACCTAGGAGATTCTAAGAGGGCTGGGAAGGTTCCAGGATGTTGGAATCCTGCTTCTTTTTGCATGGAGAAATCACGGACACTCAGTTCATAAATAATGGCCTCAGTCGGATCCAATTGCGTCGTTGCTCTCTGAATGGGGCGTTCAATCTTGTGTCGGTCGATGACATAGCTAGCTCCTGAATTGGCTTCAGAAGAAAGAGCATAAGGGTCATGAACGGTATGGGTTACACCATTGACCTGATGCTGGTAGTAATAAGAGGCTTTTTCCCAATC
>CADFQU010000188.1 GCA_902836505.1 Streptococcaceae bacterium | reverse complement strand
CTTTCGAATATTGGAGGAAAGAAATGAAGAAATTTAAAAAATGGCAAATTATTACAGCGACAGGTGCTGCACTAGCAGTTGTAGGAATGGGGAGCTGGCTTGCTTTTGGAAAATCAGGTAGTGGCCCTGAAGAAATGGTCGATATGACACCTATGGTACAAACCGTGAAAGAAGGTTCGATTGCTTCCTCTGTTTTATTGACAGGTAAGGTCACAGCCAATCAAGAACAATATATTTATTTTGACGGAACCAAAGGAGATTTGCAATCTATCTTAGTGAACGTCGGGGATCAAGTGACTGCTGGGCAAGCTATTGTCCAATATAGTAGTACAGAGGCACAATCCGCCTATGATGCCGCTGTTCGTGCAGTAAATAAGGCAGATCGTCAATTAAACGATCTCTTGACCAATGGAGTGACCATTGATACAACAGGAGACGAGGAAGCAGATAGCAGTTCGGCCTCTCAAGCCCAACGCTCCTTGGACACACAAGTGGGTGATTTACGCGATGCCCGTGCGGATGCTGTAGCTAATATGGAAAAAGCCAAGGCCTTGTTGGATGCTACAACCGTAAAAAGTAGTACTGATGGAACGGTTGTAGAAGTTAATAAAGATGTTTCCAAATCAACAACCGGAACCAATCAAACCCTTGTTCATATCGTCAGCAATGGTAACCTTCAAGTAAAAGGTGAGTTGTCTGAATACAATCTAGCAAACATTTCAGTTGGCCAAGAAGTGACCTTAACCTCCAAAGTCTATCCTGGGAAAAAATGGACTGGAAAAATTAGCTACGTTGCCAACTATCCGACAGATGCAGGTCAGGCTGGTGCAAATGCCGCAGGTTCTGGCCAAGGAACAGGAGGAGCCAAATATCCATTTACGGTAGATATTACCAGTGAGATCGGTGATTTGAAACAAGGTTTCTCTGTCAATATTGAAGTAAAAAGTTCAACCATCCATCCTTTGGTTCCTGTGACAAGTGTCTTATCAGACGGCGATCAAAGCTATGTTTGGACGATTGAAGCTGGCAAGGCTAAAAAAGTCAATGTTACCCTAGGAAATGCAGATGCAGAAAATCAAGAAGTCTTATCTGGTTTGAACAAGGATGCTCAAGTCATCACCAACCCTTCTGGCGATTTGGAAGATGGGAAAGAGGTCGGAAAATATGACAAAATTGATTGAGCTGAAAAACATCAATAAAAGTTATCAAAATGGTGATCAAACCTTACAGGTATTAAAGGATATCCATTTAGATGTGGAAGAAGGGGAGTTTCTAGCTATTATGGGACCTTCTGGTTCTGGGAAATCGACCCTAATGAATATCATTGGACTTCTCGATCGTCCGACCAGTGGTGAGTACAGACTAGAAGGGGAAGAGGTTGGGAACCTCAGTGAGAAGAAGTTAGCCCAAGTTCGCAATGAGCAAATTGGCTTTGTCTTTCAACAATTCTTTCTCCTATCAAAACTCAATGCCTTTCAAAACGTCGAGCTTCCTTTAATTTATGCAGGAGTGAATCCTTCTAAACGAAAGGAATTAGCTGAACAATTTTTAAAGAAAGTTGAACTAGATACGCGGATGCACCACCTTCCTTCGGAATTGTCTGGAGGGCAAAAACAACGGGTGGCCATTGCGCGTGCTTTGGTCAATCATCCTTCTATTATCTTAGCGGATGAACCAACTGGAGCTCTCGACTCCAAAACTGGCGATCAAATTATGGAGCTCTTGACAGCACTCAATCAAGAAGGGAAAACCATCATCATGGTAACCCACGAAACGGAGATTGCTGCCTATGCCAAACGGCAGATTGTCATTCGAGATGGAGTGATATCCTCGGATAGTCGCAATGAAAGGAGGGCCTGATGCAGAACTGGAAATTCGCCATTAGTTCCATTTTGGGACATAAAATGAGATCTTTCTTAACCATGGTAGGGATTATCATCGGGGTTGCTTCGGTCGTTGTCATCATGGCTCTCGGAGATGGGATGAAAGCTGGAGTGACTAAGACCTTTACCAAGGATCAGCAGTATGTTCAGATTTCTTATTCCGCCCGAAAGAGTGGCTACATGACTGGTTTTAATCTTGGCCCAGAACCTGTCTCAGAAGAAGGCGGCGCTGAAGGTGGTGGGGAAGGTGGCGTCGCAAGTGAAGAAGACCAAGGCATGTCACCGCCAGCTGGTTATGGAGAGGAAAGTAGCGAAGATGTCGATAACCCAATCCTTGAAACACCACCCGTCGTTCAAGAAGAATGGGTCAAGGAACTGACCAAGATTCCTGGCATTGATGGCTACTATGTTGGTAATACAGCCAATGCCACTATCTCCTTTCAGAAGAAAAAATCTGAAGGGGTGAATATCATGGGGGTCAATGATACCTATTTCTCTGTCAGAAAATTTGAATTGGTTTCAGGAAGAAAACTAAATGCTTCAGACTATCAAAGTTTCTCACGGGTCATCATGTTGGATGAAGGTTTAGCTTCGACCTTGTTTGGGACAGAAAGTGCTCTCAACCAAGTGGTTGCTGTCGGAGACAATAACTATCGGGTGGTAGGAATCTTCAAGGATCCAAATGCTGGATCTGCTTTGTATGGAGTTTCTTCTGGAGGGAGTGCCTTGATGGCTAATACCCAAGTCGCTTCAGAATTTGGAACAGAAGAAATTTCTACTATTGTGGTGCATATCCCGGATGTCAAACAGATTAAACCAACTGGAATTGAAGCAGCGAAAAAATTAACCGAGTTATCGGGAGTTCGCCAAGGAGAGTTCCAAATCTTTAACATGGATAGTATCTTGGAGCAGACCAATCAAATGCTCGGTATTATGACAACAGTCATCGGTGCGATTGCAGGAATCTCCCTTCTCGTTGGTGGGATTGGGGTCATGAATATCATGTTGGTTTCTGTGACTGAGCGGACACGTGAAATCGGTCTGAGAAAAGCCCTCGGGGCTACTCGTGGAAAAATCTTGATTCAATTCCTCATTGAATCCATGGTCTTGACCATGATGGGAGGAATTCTCGGTTTGGGATTGGCCTATGGTGTCAATGCTCTCATCGCCACAGCTGCTGCAGGTGCTCTAGAAGGGCCTCCAGTCGTCTCCATGTCAGTGGCTATTGGAAGTATCATCTTCTCAGCTTGTGTCGGAATTATCTTTGGTATCCTACCAGCTAGCAAGGCATCAAAACTAGACCCAATTGAAGCCCTACGCTATGAATAAGGTAGAATG
>CADFQU010000187.1 GCA_902836505.1 Streptococcaceae bacterium | reverse complement strand
CTTATACTCAATGAAAATCAAAGAGCAAACTAGGAAGCTAGCCGCAGGCTGTACTTGAGTACGGTAAGGCGACGCTAACGTGGTTTGAATTTGATTTTCGAAGAGTATTACATTGATAGTATAAACCCTCCCCTTAGGTCAGAGTCAAGTATTTTTGAGAAAATTTTTTAACTTTTTGAGAAAGCTATGAAAACATGAAAACCGCTTTCTTGACAGTCTTTAAAAATCATGATAGGATAATCAAGTCTATCAATCAAAGAAAAGGCTCAAAAGAGCCATTGAGAGAAGGCTATTTGACAACTCAAGTAGCCTTTTCTTATTTAGAAAATAGAACGGAGTTTAACGATGTCTGAAAAATCTCAATGGGGTTCCAAAATTGGCTTTATCCTAGCCTCTGCAGGTTCTGCAATTGGTCTTGGGGCTGTTTGGAAGTTTCCCTATATGACCGCTGCAAACGGGGGCGGAAGTTTCCTTCTTGTTTTTTTGATAGCAACTCTACTCATTGGCTTTCCCCTCTTACTGGCTGAATTTACTCTAGGACGTGCAGCTGGTGTTTCTGCCATTAAGACCTTTGGAAAACTCGGTGGCCGTCGCCTCTACGATGGAATTGGCTGGATTGGAGCCTTTGCTCTCTTCATACTTCTCTCATTTTACAGTGTCATCGGTGGCTGGATCCTGATTTATTTAGGAGTGGCCTTGGGAGAATTATTTCAAGTCTTGACAGTTGGAGACTACACCCAGCTTTTCGGGGAGATTATTTCAAATCCCTGGTTGGCTCTTGGGGCCCAGGCCATCTTCATCCTCCTCAATGTCTTAATTGTTTCCAAGGGGGTGGAACAAGGGATTGAAAAGGCCTCAAAATTCATGATGCCTCTTCTCTTCATTATCTTCTTAGTCATGATTGGTCGTTCCTTGACCTTACCTGGCGCTTGGGAGGGCGTTAGCTATTTCCTCAAGCCAGACTTCTCCAAGATGACCAGCCAAGGTCTACTCTATGCTTTGGGCCAATCCTTCTTCGCCCTCTCCCTAGGGGTAACAGCCATGTTGACCTATGCTTCCTATTTGGACAAGGACACTGACCTGGTCCAATCCGGGATTTCCGTCGTCTTCATGAATATCGCCGTTTCTATCATGGCAGGCTTGGCGATTTTCCCAGCCATGTCAGCCTTTCAAATCCCTTCTACTAGTGGACCGGGACTCCTCTTTGTAGTCCTGCCACAAGTCTTTGACAAGATGCCTTTTGGAACGATCTTCTACTTGCTCTTCCTTCTTCTCTTCCTCTTTGCGACCATTACCTCATCCGTCGTCATGTTAGAGATTAATGTCGGGAATGTCACCAACCAAAATAATAAACAGCGGGCTAAATGGAGCCAAATCATCGGCCTTCTGACCTTTGTCTTTGGGATTCCATCTGCCCTTTCCTATGGAGTGCTCTCCAAGTGGACCCTCTTTGGAAAATCCTTCTTTGATTGCATGGACTTTTTGGTTTCCAACCTCCTCATGCCTTTTGGCGCTCTCTGCCTCTCCCTATTTACAGGCTATATCTTTGATCAAGTCCTAGCCCAAGAAGAACTCAAGGTGGGAGAAGAGAAAACCAAGCGCTTCTTCTTCAAGCTCTGGATTTTCTTACTTCGCTTTGTGATTCCAGTCGTCATCCTCATTGTCTTTATTACACAATTTATCTAAAACAAAATCCACGAGTCCATAGGGATTCGTGGATTTTTCTTTATTTTGTAAGGGAAACACGGAAATCATTGTATTTGCTATAATCAAAATCTTCATTAAGCCCTGTTACAAATACAATCGGTGTATAATGGCCCTCTTCTAAGATGAAGCCGGGTTTTACCTTCATATTGGCTCCCCCAAGTCCAGCAATCCCTGGAAGAAGGGCATCAAAAGCGCCAGGTTCGTCTGTTTCCCAGTAATAGACATTACCAGATGCTTGAACTGCCTTTGCTTTGGTCGTTGCAGTACGAACAGGATTCAAATCAGCTTGATAAAAGTTCGCTGTCGTAGTGACTGTTCCGTCCGCAGCCACTGTCATTTGGACATCTTTTGCAATTTCAGTTGTCCCTGTCCAAGTCCCTACCAGTTCTTCTGGAACCATTTGAGACGAATCTGTGGTCTTATCAGTGCTTGCTGAAGCAGATCCTGTATCGGTTTGACCTGAGTTTGCTGCATCTTGTGAAGCAGCTTGTGCCCCTTCTTGTGAAGCAGCTTCAGTAGCTTTTGTCTCTTTCTTTCCAGAAGCTGCCTTTGCTTTTTTCTGACTAGACTTCACCGTCGTTTGTGCTTCTTTGGCAGAAGAGTTGTTCTCCTCTTTTTTTGAGCCACAGGCTACGAGTAGGCTTGCAGAAGTTAATCCTAAAACTGCTAAACTTGTCCATTTTTTCATCATCATGATCCCTCACTTCATTTGATAGACACTATTATATTACAATATGACACAATGTCAAGTGTTTTTTGAAATATTTTTGTAATATTCGTAACAAAAAGAAATCTATCTAAAAATTCAGGATATTCAGGCAACAAGCAATTGTAAGAGAGCGACCAAGACAATTCCAAATAGAACAGTGCCCATTAGGTTTTTGTAGCGAAAGGCTACCAGCATGGTTGGTATGGCTGCTAGCAGATCCAACCACCGAACCTGAGGGAGCTGGCCCACCTTCCCATCCACTAAACTTGAAAGGATCAAGGCAAAAATAATGGCAATGGGAAGGTACTTTAGGAAACGCAGGACTGGATCTGGTAGACCCCTGTATTTGACTAGCAGAAAGGGTAAAATACGTGGAATCCAGGTGACAACTGCAGAAATTACAATAACCAAGAAAACCCAACTATTCACGCGCATCGCAAATCACCCCCACTAAACAACCTGTTAAAGTAGCAACTAAAACGGCCAAGGATTGGGTCAAAAAGAAGGTTAAAAGGAAAAAGCTAAGGGCCACAGCACCTAAAACAAAGAACATCGTTTTCAGCTTTTCCGTCAAGCGCATCCCTTGAAACTGACCTGCAAAAATCCCAATAAACATGGCAACTAAGGCAAAGTCCAGGCCAAAGGCACTAGGATTGGGCAAGAGTGAACCCAAGGCGGTCCCCAAAATAGTTGATGAGCCCCAGGCTAGATAACCGACCACGTTATTGCCATGCATCCAGGGAACAGTCATCCGGTCATTTTTCAATTTTTCACTCAAATAAATATGGTGTTCGTAATGTTTTAAACAACATGAATGCCTTTCCTGGCGTAATTGGT
>CADFQU010000186.1 GCA_902836505.1 Streptococcaceae bacterium | reverse complement strand
CGTTCAGAACGATTTAATGGGCGTTGTAAGAGCTTTGGACATTTCTAAGAAGACAGAGGTAATGAAGCCCTTGAGAGAGGACCAGGTTGTTAAAGATATGGTAGAAAATAGCCCACCAGATCGAATACTCGAAGGTCAAGTAGCCAAAGCCTAAGCCGATAATTGTCGCAAAGAACAACTGATCAAAATTGGCATGGAACATACCAAAAGCCAAGGCTGTCATGACGATCGCAAAGACTTTTCCATACTTTTCCAAGGCTCTCAATCCAGCGGCCCGGAAAACCAATTCCTCTGTGATGGGACCGATCAGAGTCGCATAGAGCAAGAGACTCCAAGACTGGCTAAGTTGCTCAGACATGTCCTCTTGAGGCTTGTAAAAGCCTAAGGTTTCCATCATGTGGTCTAAGAGTTGAGACAAGGCGCTAGAAGCCAACTGGGCGAACCCCAAGAAGGCAATGAAAACTAAGAAAGTCTGCCAGGTCATCTTGCGTCCCTTTTGTCTCACGTCTCCTTTGAAGAGGGATCCTTGCCGATAAAGGGCAAATAGGAGGACACCTATACTGACAGATATCAGGTAGCTAATCCCATTCCCATTGATGAGTTTTTCTACATACTCCTGCTTCTCTGCCATCTCCTCCCCATACCGTCCAAACATAAAGAGGGTAATGGCAAAAGTCGAAACGATGCTGACAAAGACCATAACCAAGAGATAGAGGCAAACCATCCCTGAAAAGCTTCCTAAATCCTTTTTAGGATCTATAAATCGATTGAACTGTTTCATCCATTCACTCCACTAATCTACTATTTTTCTTTTCCGACTCCACCCGTAGCACCACCCAAAAGCCCCTTCATACAATACAAAGAAAATCAGAAAGGCATGTAGGAAATAGTCCTCCGGTAAAGCTAGAATAATTGGATCCCGATAAGGATCAAAGAGCCAGGTAGCATCTCCGACAAAGAGGACTTGGTGAAAGAGGGTAAAGAATTGATCAAAGCCAATAAAGAGGGTCACTCCTCCTATGACGATCGGCAAGAGAACCATCCCGCCAAATAAGCGACGATAGAGGCCTGCATAGCCTTTACGCATCACTGTTCGAATAAATCGTATAGCCACTGGCAACAAGACCAGGAACAAGACCTGAGTCAGGTGAAAGAGGTACTTGACTGCTTGAAAATGATGGAGGCCATCTGAAGAGGATGGAAAATCTGGCATCTCAAGCTTCCAAGTAAAAGGACTGGTCAAATACTGCATGAGGATCTGAAAGTTATTCTGAATGACTGCAGGAGTCAAACCGGTCCGATTCTGAATTCGTAACCAGCTAATCTCCATGGGATAAATCAACCAGGCTACGAGAATGGTACCTAAAATCACTGTTGCTAAGAGCCAGAGGACAAAGCCCGTTACCTTTAACCGATCACGCATCGAAATCCCACTCCGCTAAGCTAGATAGGACGTGTGTTGGTGGCAAGGGCAGATCTGGCACTTCTTCTGGCTTGGTAAAGCCAGTTGTCACCAGCAAAGTAGGGATGCCATTGTCAATTCCTGCTCGGATGTCGGTCAGGTAATTATCTCCCACCATGACCACTTCTTCGCGCTCTAGTCCCAGGTGAGCGATGGCCTTGTCCATAATAATGGCATTGGGCTTACCGATAAAGGTCGGCTTCACGCGCGTTGCCGCTTCGATAAGAGCATTTAAAGCACCCGCCCCTGGCATCATTCCCCGCTCTGTCGGGATATTGAGGTCAGGATTGGTCCCGATGAAATGTGCTCCCTTTTGAATAGCCAAGGTCGCAATGGAGAATTTCTCATAGTCCACTTCCCAGTCGAGACCCACCACGACATAGGCTGGATTCACGGTATCTTCGACGAAGCCTGCTTCAGCAATGGCTTGTTTCAGGCCCACATCTCCAATGACATAGGCAGTTTTCCCAAGATTCATGTCCACCATATAATCAATGGTCGCTAGCGTCGCTGTATAGATGGTATCCAGTGGCGTTTCGATATTGAACTGGCCTGCCAGCATTTCTTGGACCATTTCTGGCGTCCGGGTGGTATTGTTGGTCACAAAGAGGTAGGGAATCTGGCGTTCTTGCAATTCGTGGACAAAGGCTTCCCCGGCTGGGATCCGCTCTTTCCCTTTATAGATAGTTCCGTCTAAGTCAATTAAATAACCCTTATAAGTCATGAGATTCTTGGTCTCCTTTTTCACTTACTTCCTCTGCTTCTTTCTCCTGAACTTGAAACTGGCCACCTGCTCCATACAGAAGCAAGCAAGCCCCGTATAAGGCAAATTGAAGGACAAGACCGAAGAAATTGATACTTGCTTTTCCAGCCTGAGTAAAGAGGAAGGATGAAATCATCAAGATGACGATGGTCACCATTAAGCCACCAATCTTAGCCTGATCAATGGTAATGGTATAGACGCCAGTTTCTTTTTCCTCATTAGTCTCTTTGCCAGCCTGAATAGGCTTCATGGTCTCAATGAAGTCTGTCATTAAGGTCGCTGCGAGGCTGACAGTCGTACTGAAGAGAACACCTTGTGAGAGCTTATCAAAGAAGTTACTCCAAAAACTACCTGATTGGCTAGTGATACTCAAAGAAAAGACGACGACAGGCAGGATAAAGGCCAGAATCAAATGAATCCAAACACGATACCAGCGTACATCTTCCTTGAGAAAACGAAGAAAGTCTTCAAAACTCAATCGGTAGCGGATAAAACGAATCGCTTCCTCAATAAATATATAAAAAGCTGCGACTAAGGTTAAGAAACCATCTCCCAATACATAGAGAGGATTTTTCTTACGACGAGCATAGGCAACAACCCGTCGTTGAACCTCCATCAAGTCTTCTTTTTTCTGTTTTAATCTTCTTTTTTCCATAATGTTTCCTTATCTATTTCTTCCCAAGTGATGAGGGCTTGGGCGTGTACTTGGCCTTCTGATGAGATGACATGATTGCTGATCATCCCTTCTCGCTCAACGCTAGAGGTAATCATGCCTCCAGGAAGGACCTCCTTAACATACTTGAGATGGACACGTTTGGTGATATGCTGGATTAGTAATTCTGCTCCCATGACTTCAAAGACCCAGTCTAGGTACTTGCTGTTGTTCACATGACCGTTCATGTCTAAATCATAGAAACGTACATGGTAGTTCTGCTCCATGGCCCCATTCAGTTCTGGATAGCGTGGACCACGGCGGATCTTCTTCTCAAACGGTGACTCATATGGCTCTGTGATCTCCTCCGGCACGGATTGGACCTTA
>CADFQU010000185.1 GCA_902836505.1 Streptococcaceae bacterium | reverse complement strand
AACAGGAGAAGGTTGTAACCCTCCTCTATCCGTTTTCCCTTCTTTATGCTGGAATGACGGGGTTTTCGGTTTCGGTCGTTCGAAGCCTCTTACAGAAACTCCTGGCCCAGGCTGGGCTCAAAGGAATGGAAAATATGGGAGTCACCCTTCTTTTATTGATTGTTCTCCTACCTTCCTCCTTATTAACTGCTGGAGGTCTCTTATCCTGCGCCTATGCCTTTATATTGACGCTCACCTCTTCCGAAGAGGAGAAGTCGGGAATCCGAAAAGTCGTCAAGGAAAGTCTAGTGTTAACACTAGGGGTTCTTCCTTTTCTCATTTTTTTCTTTGGAGAATACCAACCCTGGTCCCTTCCTCTAACCTTTATTTTTTCTCTCTTATTTGACCTTCTGTTGTTGCCAGGACTGAGTGTCGTCTTTCTCCTTTCTTTTCTATATCCCTTGACCTTCTGGAATCCTTTCTTCGTCTGGATGGAAAAAAGTATGGAGTATCTAGCGAGCTTCACTAGTCAATCCTTGGTTTTTGGACAGCCAAGCATTTATTATTTTATCTTGCTCTTGTGCTTGCTGGCTTGTCTCTATGAGATGCGAAAGGTTAAGAAATGGAGATACCTGTTCTTACTCTTAGTATGCTCTGTATTTGCTATCGTGAAGCACCCTTTAGAAAATGAGATTACCATCATTGATATTGGTCAAGGTGATAGTATTTTGTTGCGTGATTGGCGAGGAAAAACGATCTTAATTGATACAGGAGGAAAAGTGGACTTTGGCCAAAAGGAGGCATGGAAGAAGCGAAGGTCTACTAGCAATGCAGAACGGACCCTGCTCCCTTATCTGAAGAGCAGGGGGATTGACCAGATAGATCATATGATTCTCACACATACTGACACAGATCACATGGGAGATTTGGAAGTGCTTGCGACTAAGGTTAGGATAAAGGAAATCAACATTTCCAAGGGAAGCTTAAAAAAAGACTCTTTTGTCCGTCTGCTCAAACGGTTGAACTTACCGGTAAAAACGTTGGAGGCTGGTGATCAACTGTCGATTTTTGATGGGCGTGCAGAAGTCCTCTATCCGGTAGAAGTAGGAGATGGGAGTAATAACGATTCCATTGTTCTTTATGGCCGTTTTTATGGTTGGTCCTTCCTTTTTACAGGAGATTTAGAAGAAGAAGGGGAAAAGACCTTGTTAGCCTGCTATCCTCAACTGCGCGTAGATGTCCTAAAAGCAGGCCACCATGGTTCTAAGGGATCTTCTCACCCAGCCTTCTTAAAGAAAATCCAAGCAAAAATTGCCTTGATATCTGCGGGAGAAAAAAATCGTTACCAGCATCCTCACCAAGAAACCTTGGAGCGCTTCAAAGAGTTGCAGATGACTGTTTTTCGTACAGATCAGCAAGGAGCGATTCGTTTTAGAGGGTGGAATCAGTGGAAGATTGAAACCGTTCGATAGGAGCTGTTTGATTTCTAGCTTGAAAATTGCTATGATAAAGTCAAGGAAATGAGGTTACAAGTATGAAATCATTACAGTTATTTTGGACGCAATACGCTGATTTTTCAAGAAGATCAGATAGAAAAGAATTTTGGATCAACCAAGCCTGGCATTTATTATTTACCAGTCCATTTTGGATTTACCAATTGGTCTTATTCTTTTCAAATTCTAAATCAGAGGAAGACGTGATTCCCTTGACCGGGATGGACGTTTCAGCTTGGTTCAGCATCTTTTTTCTCCTTTATCTCTATCTTATTTTTGTTCCCCAGCAAGCAGTAATCGTTCGGCGATTGAGAGATGCAGGTCTTCATTGGTCTTTGATTTTCCTATTACTAGCTTGCTCTACCTTTTATCTCCTATTTCCATTTTTCTTGTCTTAGCTCTTGCGGGTTTTCTTTGTTTGGCATGTCTCTTGGTCCTTCCAAGTGCTAGGATTGCACAACCGGACCAGATTGCTTCTCCAGCATTTACTTCGACGAGTCCCGTGCTCTCTTCGCCAAGTGTGCCATCCCATTTGATGGATCCCAACAGTTTTTCAGCTATTCCCCAGATTGTTTCGGCTCCACCAACCCCACTAGAGAAAGCACCGCTTGAAAAGAAAATGGAATCGGAACAGACCCAGCATCAGTTTAGAGAGTGGAATGAGGTACCTTCAGAACATGCAGGCTTTACAAACAATTAAAAAAATCAGTGCTGAGAACCTTCCTCCAATCCTGGTTCTATCAGGAGATGACATCGGTCAGTTTGAGTGGATGAAAGAGCAACTTTTAAAGAAAGTAGGCTACGATTCATCTGATTTGAATTACTCCTATTTTGACATGAAGGAAACAGCTTATTCTGAAGTCGAGCTTGACTTGGTCAGCCTCCCATTTTTTGCGGATGAAAAAATAGTGATTTTAGATCATTTTGTCGATGTGACGACCGCAAAAAAAA
This sequence comes from Streptococcaceae bacterium, assembly GCA_902836505.1. Classification (GTDB taxonomy): domain Bacteria; phylum Bacillota; class Bacilli; order Lactobacillales; family Streptococcaceae; genus Streptococcus. The sequence goes on along the minus strand of CADFQU010000185.1, from coordinate 842 downwards.
GATACCTGACAGATGATGAATTGCAGTCATTTGAAGGATACTTATCGGCGCCTTTAGAAACGACTCGCTTGATTGTCATTGCTGAAGGAAAACTGGATAGCAAGCGAAGGATTGTCAAGCTTTTAAAACGAGATGCCCAGTTGCTGGAGGCTACGGAATTAAAGGAACAGGAGTTGCGTGCCCATTTCACGGAAGAAATCAAGTCTTTGGGGCTAGCGATTGATTCACAAGCCTTCGACCAACTTTTGATCAAATCGGGCTTTGATTTTAGTGAGATTCAGAAAAACTTGGAGTTTCTTAAAACCTACAAGGGAGCTTCAAGCATCACTATCACAGATATAGAAGAGGCTATTCCAAAGACACTCCAGGATAATCTGTTTGATCTGATCCAGATGATTCTAAAGAAACAAATTGATCCCGCCCGTAGTTTGGTCAAGGACCTGCGGTTACAAGGCGAAGATGAAATCAAACTCTTGGCCATTTTATTGAGTCAGTTCCGCGTCTACACACAGGTCAAACTGTTGAAGAAAGAGGGACGAACAGAATCCCAAATCGTTTCAGACCTATCAGAGTTGACCGGCCGAAAAGTGAACCCCTACCAAGTCAAATTTGCCCTAAGGGATAGTAGAGGAATTTCTCTTTCTTATTTGGAGCAGGCTATTTGTCTTTTGATTGATACCGATTTTCAAATGAAATCGGGAACTTATGAGAAAGATTATCTATTTGATTTAGTTTTACTAAAGCTGGCTAACCCATCGGTGTAAGCAGAATAGTTGAATAAATTAGATGATTGCGTTATCATTAAGGAACACAACCGTAAATTGATGCGTTTTAGTTTGGAT
>CADFQU010000184.1 GCA_902836505.1 Streptococcaceae bacterium | reverse complement strand
GGGACGACGAAATCGAATTCTAACGAATTACCGATTTCTGTCCCACTCTCTTTTTATGAAATAAATCTACGAATGTAAACAAAACTATTGACAAGAAAAATAGAAGGTGTATAATAAAACTACAAATGTAAATTAATTATCCATGATATGAGATAGAAAGGAAAATGAATGGCAAAGATTTCAAGTGCGGAATGGGAAGTCATGAGAGTCCTCTGGACCAAGGGGGAAACGACTTCTACAGAAATAACCAAGATTCTCTCTAGCAAGCAGGACTGGTCTGCCTCAACGGTGAAAACCCTTTTGGGGAGGTTAGCAGATAAAGGCTATTTGACGAGTCGAAGAGAAGGTCGAACCTATTTGTATCAGGCCCTTCTCAATGAAGAAGAGGCTAATTTTACAGCTGTCAATGAAGTTTTGAGCAAGATCTGCTTAACCAAGCATCATCACTTATTGGGGCAACTGATCCAACAAACACCAATGACGAGAGAACAGATGAAGGACTTGCAAGAAATCCTTGCATCCAAGGTGAGCGTGGAGCGGGTTCAATGTGATTGCCAACCAGGCCAATGTCACTGTGTCAGTCATATGGAGGAAGATAAATGAAAGAAGAAACTTTTGTCGTCAATGGGATGACCTGTGCATCTTGTGTCATCAATGTGGAGAAAGCTGTCAACCATCTGGACGGTGTTGAAAAAGCGACAGTGAACCTAACCACTGAAAAAATGACGGTTGAATATCAGGGGGAACCTTTGAATCCAGAGGCTATTTCAAAAGCGGTAGCGGATGCAGGTTATGAGGCAGTAGTATACAATCCTGATACAGCTAAGAGCCAAGAAGAGCGAGAAGGTGACAAGCTACAATTGATCCGAAAACGGCTCTTTTGGTCTTCCATCTTCACCCTGCCACTTTTTTACTTGGCTATGGGGCCCATGATTGGCTTACCAGCACCTGCATTTGTTTCACCTGATCAAGCACCAGTGGCTTATACTCTTGTTCTTTTGGCCTTGACCATCCCTGTGATGGTTTTCGGTCGAGCCTTTTATCGAAATGGCTTCCGAACCCTTCTAAAAGGCCATCCCAATATGGATGCTTTAGTGGCTTTGGCGACTAGTGCAGCCTTTCTTTATAGTCTTTATGGGACTTATCACATTTTGCTTGGCCACCACCATCACGTGCACCAACTTTATTTTGAATCTGTAGCCGTGATTTTAACCTTGATTACTTTGGGTAAGTATTTTGAAACGCTATCAAAAGGGCGTACTTCTCAAGCCATTAAAAAGCTCATGCATCTGGCGGCTAAAGAGGCAACAGTCCTACGTGATGGAAAAGAAGTAAAATTGCCTGTGGAAGACTTAGTCATTGGAGATCAGATCCTGGTCAAGCCAGGTGAAAAAATAGCCGTTGATGGTCAAGTGGTTTCCGGACAATCAGCGATTGATGAAAGCATGTTGACGGGTGAATCTATCCCCATTCAAAAAAATGAAGGCAGTCCAGTTTACGCGGGTTCCATTAATGGACAAGGTAGTCTGGTCTATCAGGCTGAGAAAGTTGGGCGGGATACCTTACTAGCGCAAATCATTCAGCTGGTGGAAGATGCCCAACAAACCAAGGCACCGATTGCCAAGATTGCGGATCAAGTGGCAGGGGTCTTTGTCCCTGTAGTTATGGGGATTGCCCTTTTATCAGGCCTTTTTTGGTACTTTATCATGGGTGAAACCTTCACCTTTGCTATGACGGTAACGATCAGTGTCTTGGTCATTGCCTGTCCGTGTGCCCTAGGCTTGGCGACTCCGACAGCCATCATGGTGGGGACAGGATTAGGAGCAGAGCATGGTATCCTTTACAAGAGGGGGGATGTCCTTGAGTTAGCTCACCAAGCGCAAGTCTTGGTCTTCGATAAAACAGGGACCATCACTCAAGGTAAACCTCAGTTGTCTTCTTCTTATACCTATGGTCAAACGAAGGATGCCTTACAAAGCCTAGCTTCTCTGGAAGCTAAGTCCGAGCATCCACTAGGACAAGCTATTTTGGATGCTGCAAAGGAAGCACAGGTAGACTTGTTAGAGATGGAACACTTCTCTAGTCTAACAGGAAGGGGCCTCACTGCTAGCTATGCTGGGAAGGTTTATCTGGCTGGGAATCAAACGCTCATGGAAGAGGAAGGAATCGATGTTCGTCTTGCTAAGGCTGACTTGGAAGTCTTGACCCAGGATGGACAAACCCCGATTTTCTTAGCTGAAGATGGACAACTCATGGCCCTATTTGGGGTAGCAGACTGGATCAAGGAAGATAGTTTAGAAATGGTCGCTAGTCTAGAAAAAATGGGCAAGAAGGTCATCATGCTGACTGGGGATAATGAACGGACTGCTCAAGCCATTGCTAAGAAGGCTGGAATCCAGCAGGTCATCAGTCAACTTCTTCCTCAAGAAAAATCACGGGTGATCCAAGAGTTGCAAGCAGAAGGCAAGTCTGTGATCATGGTGGGGGATGGAATCAACGATGCGCCAGCTCTTGCAACCGCGGATATCGGGATTGCCATGGGATCTGGGACAGATATTGCCATGGAAAGTGCGGATATCGTCGTTATGAAACCGCAATTAATGGATGTTGTCCGAGCCTTGGAAATTAGTCGTTACACGATTAAGACCATCAAGGAAAACTTGTTCTGGGCCTTTATCTACAATGTTTTAGCCATTCCGGTGGCGATGGGGCTTCTCTATCTCTTTGGTGGCCCGCTCTTAAACCCGATGCTAGCAGGTCTAGCCATGAGTTTTAGTTCAGTATCGGTTGTACTGAATGCTCTAAGATTAAAGAGAAAAAAGTTGTAAATTCTAGGAGAAATAACCATCTCACCACTTAAAGGAAAGGAAAGAATTATGTCAAAAACATATGAAATTACTGGAATGAAATGCCAAGGTTGTGCTAATGCTGTCACTGAAAAACTATCTGCTGTAAAAGGTGTAGAAGAAGTGAAAGTTGATTTAGAGAAAAAACAAGTAACCATTGAAGGAAAACCTTGGAAATGGTCCTTGAGCAGAGCTTTAAAAGACACTAAATACGAACTAGGAAATGAAGTGAAATAAAGTCAGGAAAGGCGGTCCGAAAAGGGCTGCTTTTTTTAAAAAATCAACAAAAAAACAAATGAAAAAATTAGGTTCGTGAGTAAAAATATAAAAAAATAGTAAAACATATATACCAGATATTCTAGGGATTGAATCGGGGGATCAAAAGATAAGAAGTAGTGGAAAATGAAGCGTGTTTATGATATAATAGATGCGGTAATTTTTACCGAATGATTGAAA
>CADFQU010000183.1 GCA_902836505.1 Streptococcaceae bacterium | reverse complement strand
ATACGGGTAGTCCATTGCTGCAAACACCGCATACTTATTTTTGCCGTCTATCTCAATCAAGAGCTCTTCGACTCCTTCGCGTAAGAGGATCAACATAGCGTCAACCGCAGAATAGGAGGCGGTGGTATCAATAGCAGATAGATCACTAATCAGAGCTTCCAGTTGCTTTTGATACTTGCTTTCGTTCCCCTTGACCATGATGACAGGACTCTGACTTTCCACCCGAGTATAGAGACCAGGATTGGTCGTGCTGACATCGCCCTCGATCGTTGGCCAAATGGTAATGAACTCCTTCATGACTTTGCTAGCTTGGCTAGTGTCATTGGCTTGGAAGAGACTCAGAGCTTTCTTAAGGAGCTTGATCCCGTCTGAAAGGGTCAAATTGGAACTTGTTTCCTCAATCTTTTCCCCACTGATAAACTGATCCAAGACATTTTTTAGGTCATTGTAAGAAGATTGGATGGAGTCAAAGTTTGTAGGCTCCGTTTCGATCGCACTTCTCAAGAAGGAAATGGCTGTTTCTACCTTTCCGTAATAAGCGGTACTATGCTCTCTGACAACTGCTTCGTTCCGAGTCCAGGTGTTGTTTAAATCAGCGTAAGCCTTTCGTGTCGCTTGGAGATCCTTTGCTGTGATCGCCTCTTGTAGCTTCTCAAAGTAAGGCTGCAAGCGAGTTTCTAGCTTCTCCTTTTCAGCATCCAGATCGACTGGATTTTGCTCTTTTTCAAAGGCTAGCAAGGAAGTGGAGACAGTCACCAATTGCTTTTCTGTGATCTCGCCTTCCAAATCCAGACTTTTCTGGACTTCTTTTCCTGCCTTGGAATCATGATTGGCTTTCTTAAGAAATTCTTCTTTTATCTCTGCGACAAGAGTGTGAGCTTTTTCTTGATCCTTATCTCGAACTGCGGTGGTTGCGTCGGTAATTTTGATAAAGAGATCACTATAAGACTCAGCTTGGACAGGGGTGACGATGAAAAAGAGACAGGCTACTAGGACGACTAACAGTTTATTCAAATAAGTCTTGACCAATGTATCCTCCTTCCTTCACACCTCCGAAGCAGGCAAAGAGGCCACTGCCAATATGGGTCACATATTCATTCATCTTATCGTCTGCCCCAAGATTGGTTTGGATTTTCACAAAGCGGTCTGGATCCTTTTGAAAGGCAATAAAAAGCAATCCTGCATCAAACTGCCCCGTTTTCGGATCAATCCCATCAGAGTAAGAATAAGAGCGTCGCAAAATTGGCAGATCCACTTCTTTAGCCAAACGGACATGTGAGTCAACTGGTAAGAGGGAGAGGTCCACTTCGTCAAACTCGTTTTTCTTTCCAAAGGGTGCGCCACTTTCTTTATAGCGTCCAAAGGTATTTTCTTGCTCCTGCAGGTTGGTCCGGTCCCAGGTCTCTAAGTGCATGATAATCCTACGGACAGCCATATAAGAGCCGTTTTTCATCCAGTCTTGACTATCAGCCCAGACTATCTTATCAAAATCTTTCTCTGTCGTGACATTGGCAGTTCCATCCTTAAAACCAAAGAGGTTTCTCGGTGTTTCCATGCGATCCCCAATAGCAGCAAATCCTGATTGGCTCCACTTCATGGTCACCTTGTTCCGTCCTTTACGGATCAGATTGCGGACAGCATGAAAGGCCACCTGCTCATCATCTGCACAAGCTTGGATAACGATATCACCACCCGTGTATTGCTCTCTCAACTGTTCCTTAGGAAAAGCCGGCAAATCACGGAAGAGTTTAGGACGTTTCTTTTCAAGTCCTAATTTTGTCAAAAAACTAGCCGAAACACCAAAGGTTAGGGTCAGGCGATAAGGATTCAGTCCAACTGTCTCACCTGTATCACTTGGTGGCAAGAGAGCGTTGGAACCATCCTTTTTGACCAGTTCGCCATTGACTAATTTCTGGCTATAATCTGTCCATTCTTTAAACAACTGAATCAATTCGTTTTTATCTGTCGTCCGGAGATCGAGCACCACAAAATAGATATTCTTCTGCATGGGCGTGGTAATCCCTGCCTGATGCTTACCGTAAAAACTAATTTCTTCTTGACCGTCTGCGATATTCCTGGAGCCTTGCTCCTTATTAGCGAAAAAAGCAGAAGCACCGGATAGACCAAGTGCTAAGCCTGCTCCCCCAATACCTGCTTTTTTCAGAAATTCGCGACGATCCATTTTCTTTTCAAAAAATTTTTCGTCTTTTGTCATCGTTATTTACCGTTTAAAATGATTCCCATTTGAGAGAGAGGTTCCCCTAATTTCGTTACTGCTTCTGCTAGTTCTTTGGTATCTTTTTCTGTTAGATCTGTATATGATTTATAGTTGGAATCATCTGTCATATGTTTGTCTAACAGGTCATTAACCGCCTTGAATTCTGTTTCAAGGGTTTTCACTAGCTTGGCATCCTTCTTCTCGATGAGAGGTTTGAAGAGAGCAAAGATCTTCTCAGCCCCTTCGATATTGGCGCGAAAGTCATAGAGATCTGTATGAGAGAAAATTTCTTCTTCCCCAGTGATCTTTTGTGTCGCCACTTCATTCAAGAGGTCAACCGCACCGGTTAACATCAAATCTGGCGTCACTTCTACTGTCGCAATCTTAGCTTTCAACTCTTTGATATCATTTACTAATTGCTCTGCATATTTTTCAGTGCCTTCGGTTGTATTTTGTTCCCAGAGGATGCGTTCGATACGGTGGAAGCCCGACCATCCTTCTTCTGATTTGTTTTCATCGACATAGTCAACCAAACGGAAGTCAATCTTGACATCAGACTCTCCAAAACTTTCAGCGATCGGTTCAGAGCGTTCATAAGACATCCGAATCAAAGGATAGACTTTCTTGGCTTCTTCTAAATCACCACTTTTGAGGACTCTTTGAAATTCCTCTGTATCTTTTAACAATTGGTCGATTTGGCCTTGCACAAACTCCTTGTATTCACTTGTCGCTTGATCCAAGGCCTTTTGGTCTTCTTTAGACAATTTCACTGTCGATGAGGAACTATTTGTAGTTGTGTTTTTTGAAGATGTATTGGCACAGCCTGCTAATAAAGCGACTGATAAGAGTGTTACTGCAAGTTTTTTCATGAGAATTTCTCCTGGATTCGTTTTTTACGTGGTCTATTATAGCAAAGATTTTCTCATTTTTCAACAATTGTCAGAAAACTTTAATAAAATGAATTAAAGAAGTAATTCTTTCACTCGACCGATATCTGTCTCTTTTACTACGAGGTAGATGCTATCTCCTAGATAGAGGCGGGTGCTACCATGTACTGTACTATTTTTGCCATTATGATGATGAGTTGTGATTCGGAGGTCTATAGAAAG
>CADFQU010000182.1 GCA_902836505.1 Streptococcaceae bacterium | reverse complement strand
AGCAGGACCAATAAAGCGCATAGCCGGATGCATGGTCTGAGCAAAGATAAAGGCTAAACCAACCTCATCCAGTGCTTTAGAGAGAGTCTCTGGTGAGGTAGCCACGTTGATACCCAGCGCTTCTAAGACATCTGCAGATCCTGACTTGGAAGAAACGGAGCGATTACCTGCCTTGGCCATCCGGATCCCCCCAGCAGCCAGAACAAAGCAGACCGTCGTCGAAATGTTAAAGCTATAGGATTGATCGCCACCAGTCCCACAGTTACACATGGCATCTGAAAAGGTCTCGGGTAAAACCGTCGCATGGGCCTTTAATGCGCGTACAATCCCCGTAATTTCGTCCGCTGTTTCCCCCTTGGTTTTGAGTCCCATCAAAAAGGCAGCGATTTGACTTTCTGATAGTTGGTTTTGCAAGATTTGATCAAAGACTTCTTGGACTTGCTCTTGGGTCAAGTCTTGGCGATTAGAGATTTGTAAGAATAATTCTTTCATAAGGGTTTCCTCTTGTCTTTTCTACACGATTCAATTGAAATTTTATCTGCTTGGAACTGCCGGTCTAGTTTAGGACTAGCTTCACAAAATTTTCGATCATTTTTAGACCATCTGGACTGCCGATACTCTCAGGATGATACTGAAGTCCGTAGATGGGCAGGCTCTTGTGTTGAATGGCCATGATTTCTTGGTCGTCCGTTGTAATGGCCGTTACCTCAAATTCTTCTGGCATTTGGTCAACGACGATCGAATGGTAACGCATGATGGGGACTTCATTGTCAATATCCTCAAAAATTGGTGAAGGTGTTTCAAAGATGATCTGGCTTTGTTTGCCATGCATGACATTCTTAGCCAAGCGCAACTTGCCGCCAAATGTTTCTGCCAGGGCCTGATGACCAAGACAAATCCCTAACATGGGCTTTTTACCAGCGAAATCCTTGATCATGGCTTCCATTTTCCCAGCATCTGCCGGCCAGCCTGGACCGGGGGAGAAAACCAGGGCATCCGCCAACTCCGCCTGCTCATACAAGCGCTCGTCATCATTTCGCAAGACTTCAACCTCTGTAAATGTTCCTAGGTATTGGGCCAAATTATAGGTGAAGGAATCATAATTATCCACTAATAAAATCATTGAACATCTCCTATTCTTGTCATTGATTTTGCCTTGTTAATCGTTTCGTAAAATTCATTCTCCGGAACACTGTCATAGACGATCCCTGCTCCTGCCTGGACATAGGCCTTTTGATTATTGAGGATCATGGTCCGAATAGCAATAGCAAAGTCCATGTCCCCTGTCGCGGAGAGATAGCCGATCGCACCCGCATAGACCCCACGTTTTTCCTCTTCCAACTCATAGATCCGACGCATGGCCCGGATCTTAGGAGCTCCAGAGACTGTTCCCGCTGGTAGTGTAGCCTTAAGGGCATCCAGAGCTGTTAAGTGAGGTAGGAGTTGCCCCTTGACCACACTAGTCAGATGCATGACATAACGGAAGTACTCCACTTCCATATACTTGGTCACCTCAACCGTCCCATTTTGAGAGATTTTCCCGATATCATTGCGGCCTAGATCCACCAGCATGCGGTGCTCGGCTGTTTCCTTGATATCGTGAAGGAGTTCATGAGCTAGAGCTTGGTCCTCTTCTTCCGTCACTCCACGAGGTCGGGTTCCGGCGATCGGATTAGTCGTCACCTCTCCCTTCTTCACCGATACCAGACTTTCCGGACTGGCTCCAATGATCTGGTAGTGACCAAAGTCATAGAAATAAAGATAGTTGGATGGGTTGGTCACGCGCAAATTTCGATAATAATCCAAGGGATCTCCCTCGAAGTCTGCTGAGAAGCGTTGACTGAGGACACACTGGAACATATCACCTTCGCGGATCAGCTTCTTGGCCTTGGCCACCATCTCCATAAAGACTTCTTTTTCGATGTGGTTAGTGAAGTGCAGGGCCTGCAAGGCCTGAGGGGTGAACTCATTTGGTGCTTGAGTTTGCAGATCGGTCACCACTTGCCCCAGTGATTGGCGTACCGCATCATTGCTTCGACCAGAGTAGATATTGTCTTCCACCACATAGACTTTTTCCTTCTTGTGGTCAAAGATCAAATAGGATTCATAGATGAAGAAATGCATGTCTGGTGTCCCGATGGTATCCTGAGGAATCCTTCCAGTCTCCTCATAGACCCCGATCATATCATAGCCCGCAAAACCGATAGCTCCACCGGCAAAAGGAAGATCAGATGTCAGCCCCTTGACCGTTACCTGATGGAGGTAGTCAAAAGGATCTTGCTCCAGCACCTTGCCATTCTCATATAGGATCCCATCCTGATAGGTCACCTCAAAGACTGGATTGTAAGCCACGATAGAAAAGCGGGCATTCTCCTTCTCACGCGGGATAGACTCAAGGATCACCTTATGGTCTCCTTGGACACGCATGTAGGCTAGGATGGGGGTTAAGGTATCAGCTGGTAAAATTTTTTTCATAGGAATTCCTTTCTTTTCCTAAGGACGAAGCCATGCAAGTCCTGATTCAATCACATCCAATACTCTTCAAAGTTAACAACTAGACCAACTTCAAAAGAATACAAAAAACCTCACAGAGTAAAACTCTGTGAGGGCATTAAATCGGATTTAACACGGTACCACCTCAGTTAATGGTCAAAAAGGGTAGAAAGCGACCATTATCTCTATCTCCTCTAACAAGGAGCTGCACGATAAGGGATGCCTACCGAGAAGAATATGTGTTATCTTCTCCTACTCTAAACAATCAGCCCAATGTTCACTAACTCCGACTACCTGCTCACAATACCCGCAGGCTCCCTGAAAATCTTAGACTAGTTACTTTCTGATTTACTTCATATTTTACTACAATTTTTTGGCTTGTCAAGAATTTTTTGACAGTTTATCCTAAAAAATCTGCCCAGTCAACTAGACTAGGCAGATACAAAGCTATTTTTGTGATACCTAAAAATTGAGCTTATTTCACCAAGTCACTCTTGAGATAGGCATCGACCATGCGTTCTGTCGCCACCACAGAATCCACATGGGTCCGCTCATAGGAGTGGCTCGATTCGATCCCTGCTCCGAGAAGACCATGCTTGACTTCTGCTCCTGCGCTCATGGCTGCAGAGGCATCAGAGCCGTAGAAAGGATAGATGTCCAGTTTGTAAGGAATGTTTTGCTCCTTGGCCAAGGCTACCAAGTGTTGACGGAAACCATAGTGGTAAGGACCTGAGGCATCTTTGACACAGATAGAAACTGTGTATTCGTCTGTCTGCTGGTCATCTCCCATCGCCCCCATATCCACCGCCAAGTATTCGACAGCTTGAGCTGGGATGCT
>CADFQU010000181.1 GCA_902836505.1 Streptococcaceae bacterium | reverse complement strand
AAATGAGAGTGGGACAGAAATCGGTCATTCGTTAGAATTCGATTTCGTCGTCCCACCTCCGCACAGTTGAGTAGGGCTGTAAAAGCTGATGAAATCAGCGTAGTAGAGCCCACTCAACCACTGCGTCTTGCTCAACAATCCAAAGACAATTGAGAGGCTAGGACTTTTGTCCCAGCCTCATGAAAGAAATTCAATTTTAAAACTAGTGAAAGGAAGCGGAAGCGGAAGCAATCGATTCGTTTTCGAACCTCTTTTTCACCATTAAGCTTCAAATCGTTTTTGGCCATCCAAGAAGGTTGCTACCAACTCTAAATCTTTATCCAGTACAATAAAGTCAGCGTCATAACCCTCACGGATTTGGCCACAGACATCATCAATGTGGACAGATTTAGCAGGGTTGAGACTCGCCATCATGACCGCTTCATGAGGATTAGCAATGCCCCACTCAACAACATTCTTCAATCCATCTTTAAGCTTCAAGATCGAACCAGCCAAGTTCCCTGTCGATTTCAAACGGGCTGTTCCATTTTCTACGACAACAGGGAATTCACCCAACATGTAGTCGCCATCTTCCAAGCCACCAGCTGTCATACAGTCAGTGATCAAGGCGATATTTTCTACTCCTTTTTGTTTAAGAAGGATGTCGCAGGCTTTTGGATCAACGTGATGGCCATCACAGATTAACTCTGCATAAGTATGAGGAAGTTGGTACATAGCCCCAACCATTCCAAGTTCCCGATGGGTCAAGCCGCGCATTCCGTTATAGGCATGCACCCAGACACTAGCCCCAGCATCCACTGCTTTTTTAGCTTCGTCAAAGGTTGCATTGGAGTGACCAAGCGCAACCGTTACCCCTTCTCCTGTCAATGTGCGGACAAAGTCTTCTACACCATCTCGCTCAGGAGCAAGGGCAATTTTATTGAGCAAGCCGTTGGCTGCTTTTTGCCATGCACGGAATTCGTCCATCCGAGGATCTTTCATGTAGGCTGGATTTTGTGCCCCTTTGTACTTCTCTGTAAAGTAAGGTCCTTCAAAGTAAATACCCCGAATCTTAGCACCAGACGCTTCTTGGTATCGTGCTCCAATGTTTTCAGTGACTGCTAACAATTGCTCATAAGAAGAGGTCAAGGTTGTTGGCAAAAAGCTAGTGACCCCTGTACTCAAGAGACCCTCACTCATAGTATGAAGGGTTCCCTCGATGTTGTTGTCCATAACGTCAACTCCACCAAATCCATGGATGTGCGTATCAACCAAACCAGGAGCAATACTATAGCCGGTATAGTCCAAAACGCTAGCTCCCTCTGGTAGCTGATCCACATGTTTTCCGAATTTGCCATCGACAATTTCTAGATATCCCCCCTTACGAATTCCATGAGGATAAAAGAATTGATCTGCTTGTATATAGGTTGTCATGGTGATTTCCTTTCTTTTTCTACCGATATATTCATACACATTATAATCCTTTGTACTGTATTTGTAAATGGTCTAGACCTATTTTATTTAAATATATTAATATTCTTTATAAATGAGATAAAAAATCCAGTTTCAAAGAACTGGATTTTTTGCTTTTTTAGATCTGCTCCAATTGCACCTTCTCTGCTAAATTCATGGCATGGTCTGCAACACGTGTATAGTGAGAGATGATATCAATAAAGTTGACACCTGCTTGAGGTGTACACTCGCCCTTGTTCAAACGAGAAATATGGGTCTTCCGCAATTTCTTTTCGAGTTTTTCAATGGCCTGATGGCGCTGTTCCAACTCTGCTGCCAACTCTTGGTTATCTTCTTCTACACTTCTAAGTGCATCTTTAACAAAAGTTGCAGTTTGTTGGTAGATATCTTCTAATTCAGCCAAGGCATTATCAGAAAACACAACTTTCTTCCGAATGAGGTAATCCGTCAGGTTGATCAAGGCTTCTGCGTGGTCTCCAATCCGCTCTAAATCTCGAGAAGAATCCAAAATATTGGTCAAGGATTCGCTTTCTTTTGGACTCAAAGCTTCACTGGACAAGCGAATCAAGTATTTGGTCAACTGGTCATCGATGGTATTAATCGCTTCTTCCGTTTTATGGCCTTTTTCAGCCAACTTTTCTTCTTGATTCAAAATATAGCGATAAGATAAATCAAAAATCTTTTCAGCATAGGTTCCCAAGTGTAAGAGTTCTTTTTTTGCATTTCCCAAGGCAATTGAAGGAGCTTGGGTAATCAGATTTTCATCCAAATAGAGTGGCTCATATTTGACAACTTCATCCTCACCAGGGATCAGTTTGGTTACAAAGTAAGCCAAAGCCCCGATGAATGGGAATTGAACGATGGTGTTGGTCACATTAAATGCACCATGTGAAAAGGCAATGGTCATCTCAGGTGAGAGATGCAACTGAGCTTGGAAGAACTCAATCATGCTGGTAAATGGTCCCAATAAGATAATACAAAGAACGGTCCCGATGACATTAAATAAGACGTGGGTCGCCGCAACCCGTTTGGCAGAAATATTGGCCCCCATAGCAGCAATGATCACGGTGAGGGTAGTTCCGATGTTATCCCCAAACAAAATTGGCAGAGCTCCCTTAAGATCTAAAAAACCACCTGAGTAGAGACCTTGCAGAATCCCAATCGTTGCAGAAGAAGCCTGAATCAAGACTGTGATAATCGCTCCTGCGAGAACTCCGAGGATTGGATTTTTCCCAAGAGTCACCATGTATTGGCTGAACTCTGGCAAGTCTTTCAAAGGACTCATTCCTGCGCTGATGAGGTTCAAGGCGTAAAAGATTCCCCCAACCCCAAATAAGATCCGACCAATATTGTTGGCTATCCGGTTCTTGGTAAAGAAGAGACAGACGGTACCGACAAACATAATCGGCAAGGCATAAGTTCCTAACTTAAAACCGATGATAAAGGAAGTGACGGTTGTACCGATATTTGCCCCCATGATGATTCCAATTGCTTGGCGTAGCGTTAAGAGGCCTGCACTTACCAATCCAACCGTAATGACAGTTACCCCTGTACTAGATTGGATAAGGGCAGTCACGACAATCCCTACGAGCACTCCTAGAAATGGATTACTGGTATATTTGTCGATATAGTAACGAAGGCGATCCCCTGCAGCCTGTTGCAAGCCATCACCCATGGTTTTGATACTATATAAAAATAGTCCCAAACCACCTAAGAAGTTAAATAAAATGTTCTGCCAATCAATGGACATTCTTTTTCCTCCATCATCATTCGATAAAAGTTTACTCACTCTATTTTAAAACATCCACCCCTTCGGCACAAGGTTTTTTTGAAATTTCTTCTGAATTTTTCCATAAAAAAACGATAGACTCTACAGAATCTATCGTTTTGTTTAT
>CADFQU010000180.1 GCA_902836505.1 Streptococcaceae bacterium | reverse complement strand
GCGCTCCTGAAGTTTGCAGTCTGATCCTCCAGCTGACTTTTGGCCCATTCCAACACTTCTAGTCCTGTTTTGATAGGCATCTCAATATCTAAAATAGCAATATCAACTGGATGGGTTTCGAGTAAGCAAATGGCTTCTTGCCCATCTCCAGCCTGCAAGACTTCTTCTACATCCTCTTGCAAAAGCAGGAGCTGGCAGAGGGCATCGCGCAACATACTTTGGTCTTCTGCAACTAATAAGCGCATCTTATTTCCTTTCTTGATAGGGGATCCGTATTTCTATCCGGGTCGGCTTGTATTGATGACTGATATCCAGCTCTCCTCCCAACAAGGCAATCCGTTCGCGGATCGAGTGCAGGTCCTTATCCGAGACCTTATCAAAGCCGATACCGTTGTCTTCTGCGACCATTTCTACCCCTGTTTCGGTGGAGCGATAAGTGAGAAGGGCTTGCGTCGCTTTGGCATGTTTGATCATATTGGTGGCTAGTTCCAGAGACACCATGGCCAGAGCAGACTCTAGGACCGGCGAGATGCTAGCTGTATCGAGATTGTTTAGGATCTCCACTTTGACTTGCGCCACTTCTAGCATTTGCTTGACGGTTTCCAGCTCTCTTGCCAGGGTTCGCTGCTTCAAGTTCTCCACAATCTCCCGGACTTGGTGCATGGACTCTTGACTAATGGCTTGAATCTCTTGCACCTGCTCCTGCGCCTTCTCAACCTGACCCAATGCTAAGAATTGATCAGCCAGGTCTGCCTTGACACTGAGCATAGCAAAGGTGTGACCCAGACTGTCATGTAGATCACGGCCAATCCGATGGCGCTCGTTTTCTGCCAGCAAGAGATTGATCTGGGCATTTTGCTTGACATGGTCAGCTTTCAACTCTTCCATCATCCGAATCCGAACCATGCCGTAAGTCATGGCATGGGTAAAGAAGAAAATGATGATTAAAAATACCCATTCATACTCCATCGCATTCTGTTTGAAAAAGATAACTCCAAAAAGTAGGAATTGCGATAGAAAAACTGTCCAAAGATAAGGAGAGCGAAAATTGCGAATCTCAAAGTGATAGACCAATAGGTTGCTGATGAAGAAATAAAACCAAAAATAGTTGGCATTAATAAAAAGAGTATTTCCTGCTACATAGGCTAGGAGGTACAGCCAACAAATCCAGATCAGCTTTTTGTTTTCAGTAATCAAGATTCCTAGATAGGAAGCAATAAACAAGAGGGCTAAAAAGAAGTGCCAGTAGGGAACCTCACCCAATAAAATAGAGATAAATGGGAATCCCATAAAGACTAGGCTAGCGTAAAACATATAATGAATACGCTTGAGTTTTTCAATCATGCACGAACCTCAGAATGACGACGATAGACGATGACAAGGGTAAACAAGACCAAGGTAAACAAGGTTAAATAGAGACTAGCAAAGCCATTGACCTGCCCCTTATTTAAAAAGGTCTTGATCAGTTCCATCAATTGATAGGTTGGCAGGCATTTGCCGATGGCTTGCATCCATTCTGGAAAGACACTAATGGGCATCCATAGGCCACCCATGACAGCCAGTCCCATATAGAGGAGATTGCCCGCAACCGACATCAATTGACTGGAAGGAAGCAAGGTCAAGACCAGACCGATAGCTACAAAAGCTAGACTTCCTAGGATGAGAAGAAAGGCCGCTAAGACCCAATCCTGTAGAGACATGTTCACATGCCGCACCACATGACCCACGGTAAAGACGACCCCAATGGATAGGAGAAAGTCTACAAAGAGACCCGCGACCTTTATTAGATAATATTCTACCATAGATACCGGGGTATGGCGCAAGACTTTTTGCCAATTATTAAGCCGATCGGTTTCAAGAACTGTTGGAAAGGAAAATAGAGCCGTAGACATCATGGAAAAAGCCGTCATGGAGAGGAGGTAATCCCTCATAAAGTGAGCGGGTGCCCCTGGTGTGTCCTGGTACATCCCTGAAAAGAAGAGATAAAAGGCCGTGGGCATCCCTATTGATAATAAATAATAAATGGCTTGGCGTCTGGTCAAATGCCACTCAACCACGCCGAGAGCTTTCATGCGTTTCATCTTCTCTACCTACTTCCTTTGTTTTTTCAAAAATAGAATCCAATAAACTTCGATTGGTCACTTCGATCTCTTGGATCGAACACCCTTCTTCTTGCAATCGAGTCCACAAACGATTGGCATCGCCTGTCACAACTTGGAGGGCATCAGGTTTGACCGTCACTTGACCAATTCCGTCCATCCCTGCCACTAGAGCTTGGTATCGCAAAGGCAGGGTAAAATGTTTTTCTACCTCTTCACTTCTCATAGCAAGAGGAGTCGTATCCCGAAGCAAACGCCCCTGATGCAAGACCAGAATCCGGTCGGCCGTATGCTCAACTTCCTCGATGTAATGGGAAGAATATACAATGGTCACACCTTGATCTTTTAAATGCTCAACAATCTCCCAAAAGCGTTGGCGAGTGGACGTATCCATAGCGGCCGTTGGCTCATCCAAAAACAGAAGACTGGGACGACCAATCAAGGTCAGTACAAAGGATAGGAGACGTTTTTGCCCACCAGACAGCTTACTGGCCAATTGCTTCTTTTGTTCTGGAGTAAAACGCAATAGATCATCGATTTCATTGACCGTTAAGGGTTGAGGATAAATAGAGCGAAAGAAGCTGATCAGTTCCTGCACGGTTAGCTTTTGCACGATGGCATTCTCTTGAGGGAGATAAGAGACACTATCCTTTAACTGAGGATGACCAGGAGCTTTTCCCTCTACTTCAATAGTTCCAGAAGTCGGCTTCCTATCTCCTAGGAGGCAATCCATCAATGTTGTCTTCCCAGCTCCGTTTGGCCCAATCAAAGCCAAGCAATCCCCTCTCTCCACTGTGAAAGAAAGATCTTCTAGGATCACCTTTCCTTTGATACTTTTGTTCAAGTTCTCTACTCTAATGACACTCATGAGACTCTCCTTTCAACCAGATTTGGCCAGCTGGAATGATGACATAGACGACCAAGGTCACTCCCCAAACCGTTTGGAAAAACCAGCTAGGAAAATGGGCAGAAAACCAGCCCGTCATTATCTCAGTTGCCCAAAGGAGCAAACACAAAACAGCTACCAATCCAATTTCAAATTTCTTTTTCATTGCTCCATCTCCTTTTTAACAGCCTTGACCATTTTTAGACCTTCTTGGACCGCCCAGCTCATGATGCCAATCCCAGCAAATAATTCCCAAGGGAAATGGTAATAGAGACTATCATCCTTTGAAAAGATCAAATAGACGACCATCCCAACCACTGTTAACGTAAACACTTTATAGAACCATTGTTTCATTTTTCCTTAAATCTTACTTTCTGACTTTATT
>CADFQU010000179.1 GCA_902836505.1 Streptococcaceae bacterium | reverse complement strand
ACGGGAGTTCTTCGTCCGGATTATTGATATTTTAGATTCTTGACAAATCTCCTATTTATTAAGATAATAGAAGTATATTGAAGACCAAGGAGAAAAAGATGGAAGTCATTAAACGTAGTGGTGAAGTAGTAGAATTTGATCCAGATAAAATCTACCAAGCGGTTTTAAAAGCGGCTCAAACAGTCTATGTCTTAACGGATGATCTTCGCCAAAACTTGGCGCAAGTGACCAAGAAAGTTGTGATGGATTTAGAAGAAGCTAAAGTGGAACGTGCGACTATCAGCATGATCCAGTCAATGGTTGAGCACCGCTTACTTGGTGCTGGGTATATTACCATTGCTGAACACTATATTTCTTATCGCTTGCAACGTGATTTGGAACGGAGTGGTTATGGAGATCACATCGCTGTTCACTTACATTTTGAGCAAATTCGCTAAAATAAAAAACGAAGTTACAGATGTAGCTTCGTTTTTGTTTCTAAAAATGGGAAGCAGTTTTATAAAAGAAATACCGTATTTCATGGTATAATAGATATGATTGAATTTTGAAAGGATTTCATTTCATGGCGATTATTCAATGGTTTCCTGGACATATGTCCAAAGCTAGAAGACAAGTACAGGAAAATTTAAAATTCGTGGATTTTGTGACTGTTCTGGTGGACGCTCGTTTGCCATTATCCAGTCAAAATCCCATGTTAACAAAAATTGTTGGTGACAAGCCTAAGTTGATGATTCTAAATAAGGTAGACTTGGCTGATCCTGTCGCAACAAAAGAATGGCAGGAGTATTTCGAATCTCAAGGAATCAAAACCCTGGCCATCAACTCCAAAGAGCAGTCGACAGTCAAAAAAGTAACAGATGCTGCTAAGAGCTTAATGGCAGATAAAATTGCTCGCCAAAAGGAACGAGGGATTCAGATTGAAACGCTTCGGACCATGATTATTGGGATTCCCAACGCTGGGAAATCAACGCTGATGAATCGTTTAGCAGGGAAAAAGATTGCCGTAGTTGGAAATAAACCAGGTGTAACCAAGGGACAACAGTGGTTGAAAACCAATAAGGACCTCGAAATCTTGGATACCCCAGGGATTCTTTGGCCAAAATTTGAAGATGAAGATGTAGCTCTAAAATTAGCTTTAACGGGTGCCATTAAGGACCAGTTATTGCCTATGGATGAGGTGACTATTTTTGGTCTGGAGTATTTTAAATCTCACTATCCAAAAGAGTTGCAAGAACGCTATAAGCAAATGGATTTGGAGCAGGAAGCACCGGAAATCATCATGGAGATGACCCAACGCTTAGGCTTCCGAGATGATTACGATCGCTTTTACAGCTTGTTTGTCAAGGATGTACGAGATGGTCGTTTGGGTCGCTATACCCTTGATCGTGTAGGTGAAGTGGATGCCAACGATTAAAGAAGTCAAAGAGCGTTTGGCAACGATTGATAGGCTGGATCATCCCTTGTTTGAAGAGTTAATCTATGATGCTCGAGCGGGCGTTCAGTCGGCCATCAACAAACGAAAACGTGAACTCCAAAAACAAGTAGATGAAGACCTGCGTTTAGAAAAAATGCTCACCTATGAAAAAGAACTCTATGTCCAAGGGATTCAACTCATTGCAGGAGTGGATGAAGTGGGACGAGGCCCTTTGGCTGGCCCTGTCGTCGCAGCAGCCGTCATTCTGCCGGAAAATTGTAAGATTCCAGGTTTAAACGATAGCAAGAAAATTCCTAAATCTAAGCACCAAGCTATTTACCAAGCGGTTTTGGATCAGGCTATTTCGGTTGGGATTGGGGTAAAAGACAATCACGTCATTGATCAGGTAAACATCTATGAAGCGACGAAATTAGCTATGCTAGAGGCTATTCACGAATTGGACCCACAGCCTCAACATCTCTTGATCGATGCCATGAAATTGGATCTTCCTATTTCTCAGACCTCCATCATCAAGGGAGATGCTAATTCCTTGTCTATCGCGGCAGCTTCTATAGTAGCTAAGGTAACACGGGATCAGATGATGGCGGCATATGACCAAGAGTATCCAGGTTATGATTTTGCTCAGAATGCGGGCTATGGGACCACCAAGCATCTTGAAGGGTTGGAAAAACAAGGGGTTAGTCCAATCCATCGTCGAAGCTTCGAACCCATTAAGTCCATGACTGATGTTAACTAGGAGGGAAAGAGAATGCTCTTAGCCTTTGATATCGGAGGAACCTTTATTAAATATGCCTTAGTCGATGAAGCCTATCAAGTGAGCGATTCCTCTAAAGTCCCGACACCAGATACTATTGAGGATTTCTGGGAAGCCCTCGAGCGCGTGATTTGCTCCTTCCAGAATCAAATTACAGGGATTGCCATCTCATGTCCGGGTGAAATCAATAGTCGACTTGGTTTTGTCTTTAAAGGTGGCCTAATTCCTTATTTGAGGAATATTCCTTTAGCTTCTCGATTAAACAAGACCTTTCAAGTCCCTGTGACAGTCCTCAACGACGGAGATGCTGCGGGGTTGGCAGAAGCTCGAATTGGAAACCTCCAGGATTGTGGCTGTGGAGCCACCTTTGTTTTAGGGACTGGAGTAGGATTATCCTTGACTTCCAATGGTTCCTTAATTTCTACCTTGCATCTCAAGGATTATCTTCGTTGGCCGAACCCAGAGGAGCCACCAACAACTCCAGAACAAAAACAATTTCAGAGAGAGATTTTGAAGCATGGGATTTCCAGTTTGGTTCAAAATTTAGGCTCAGCTGTCAACTTTGTAGCCCAGGCCAGTCAGCTCTTACAACTGCCGGAAGAGGATGGCATTCAGGTTTTTGAAGCCCTTTACGCTGGTTATCATGGGGAGTTACAAGACTTATTTATTTCTTATTGTCGGGAAATTGCAATCCTAATCTATAATCTTCAGTCACTTGTTCGGCTTGAAAAAGTGACGATTGGTGGAGGAATTAGTAGCCAAGACATTCTTTTAGAAGAAATCAACCATCAGTATAAATTGTTGTTTGAGGAAAGTAGTGAGCAACGATTTTCTTTACTAGAGATTCAAGCAGCTCGTTACCACAACTCAAGTAACCTTTTGGGGGCCGTTTGTCATTTTAATTTTGTAGAAAATCATTAAAAAGTTCTATTTTTAGAGCTTTTTTTGTTTTCTTTTACGAATATTATAAATAGATAGTAGAAAATGAGGTTTACGAATGAACAAATATGAACTTTATAAATTAAAGGTTGCTGGCCTGTCTAATCTACAGGTTTTTAACATTGTCAATTACTGGGAAATGAATGGGGAATGGCCTTCTTTAGAATTAATGACAGAAATTGCAGGATGTCGCAATCAAACACTTTTTATGGAACGATATATTCGGATTGATGACAAGGTCTTGAGGGAAGAGTTCAAGGAGTTTGATTCGATATCCATTATGGATCCAGAATATCCTGAAGAACTTCTTTGGATG
>CADFQU010000178.1 GCA_902836505.1 Streptococcaceae bacterium | reverse complement strand
AGGTGGGACGACGAAATCGAATTCTAACGAATGACCGATTTCTGTCCCACTCTCAATCGCCTATAGCATGGGCGCAAATAACTGCATAATCTCTTTGATCAAATGCTGATACCAGTTAATCCGGAAAGTGTCCAACTTGATCTGCTGAGACACGGAAAAGATCTCTTCAAAATCAGCTCGGATCTTGGTCAATGCTGGGCTTCGATACATCCAGACAGCATTCTCGTAGTGATGGACTAGGCTACGATAGTCAAAGTTGATGGTCCCGACTACTGCGACTTCATCGTCGGCCAATACTTGCTTGCTATGGATAAAACCTGGGGTGTATTCATAGATTTTCACCCCTGCTTCCATCAGGTCTGGATAAGCCCCTCGTGTAACGATTTGGATCAATTTTTTATCCGGAATGTAAGGGGTCACGATGCGTACATCGACACCACGGAGAGCCGCATTTCGAATATCTTCAGTCAAATCATAATCAATGATTAAATAAGGGGTCGTAATGTAGACATAGTCCGTCGCCTGATTGATGATATTCTGATACACAGCCTTCCCCACCTGGGACTTATAGATGGGTTTCGGTCCACTCCCGAAGGGGATGTAGAAGCCTTCACCATCTACCGCCTGGTTTTCCATATGGTATTTATCAAAATCTTCAATTTCTCCCTGGTTGATGTACCAGTTCATGAGAAAAAGTCGCGTCAAGGCCTTGACGGCTCGACCGTCCAAGCGCACTGCACTATCCTTCCAATGGCCGAAGCGTTCTCTCTGGTTGATATACTCATCCGCTAGGTTGACCCCACCTGTATAGCCGATCTGGCCATCAATGACCAAGATCTTGCGGTGGTCACGATTGTTATAAGCCACTGTCAATCGTGGCACCACCTTGTTAAACTTGTGGGCATCAATGCCTAACTTGCGCAAGCGTCTGGTGTAGTTTCCCTTCAGGGTCGCCATACAGCCAATATCATCGTAGAGCAGTTTCACCTCTATCCCTTCCTTGACTTTCTCAAGTAAGATCTCTAGGATGCTGTTCCACATGAGACCTTCCTCGATGATATAGAATTCGAGAAAGATAAATTTCTTGGCTGAGCGCAAATCCTCCAACAATTGCGGGAGCATCTGATCCCCTAGTGGGAAAAAGGTCGAAGCTGTCCCGTTGTAGAGGTCTGCGTTGTGGTCCATGGATAGAATAGACTTGACCATCCCATAGACGGCCTTGCTTTCTTCTTTCAATTGGAGGCGAAGCTCACGACTATTGTCCTCACGAAACTTCATGGACTCCATATTTTCCAACTGAGCCATTTCTTTTTTGGACAGACGACGCTCCCCAAACATGAGGTAAAGAAGAAAACCAAAGACGGGGATAACAGCAATCAAGAGCCAGGTCACCTTGCTCTCAGGAGGCATATTGCGGTTAACGATCGCCAAAATGGTCGAGATATACATGAGGACCATGATGGTGACAGACATCCAATTTGGGAACCATTCATTTAGCCAAAAGAAGGCCGCAAAGGATAGCCAGAGCTCAAACCCCATAAAGAGGATACTGAACCCATATTTGGACATTAACAATCGAATCTTTCGAAAACTCACCCTCATTCTCCTTCTTTTATAATCCCTACTAGTATACCAGTTCTAAGAAGGGAGCGCAAACCCGATAAAATGAAAAAAGAGAGTGGGACAGAAATCGGTAATTCGTTAGAATTCGATTTCGTCGTCCCACCTCCGCACAGTTGAGTAGGGCTGTAAAAGCTGATGAAATCAGCGTAGTAGAGCCCACTCAACCACTGCGTCTTTCTCGACAATCCAAAGACAATTAAGAGGCTGGGACTTTTGTCCCAACCTCTTTGCTATGTCTTAATTATTCGTAAAATGATACGTGTACGTGGTCGTAGTGATTTTCTGTTACGCTACCACGGTCTGGCATTTCATTCCAAGTGTTTGCTGGTCCATAAATGTTATTTACTGGAGCATAGAAACGTTGTTTCCAGATGATGTAAGAAATTCCATTTTCTTGCATGTGATCGATTGCATATTGAGCTACTTGATCACCAATCGCTGAACTTTCTGGAACCATAACGTCGATCGCAAGGCCTTTACCGTGATCTTCTGGGTCACCAGGACGGTAACCACCGATATCAGTCAAGCCAAGTTCATTAATCACTTGTTCTTTGAATTTAATTGTTTGAGGTTGAAGACCTTCATTTGAAGTTGGAGTTGCTGTTGAAGGAGTTGAAGCTGTCGTATCAACAACTGGTGCTGGGGCACCATATTGTGGTGTTGAAGCAACCGCAGTAACTTCTGGTTCTGCTGGAACTTCTACGACTGGAGCTGGTTCAGCTACTGGAGCCGCTGGGGCTTCCTCTGCTACTGGTGCTTCTACAGGAGCCGCTACTTCAGCTGGCGCTGCAGCAGGTTGCGCAGGTGCTTCTTCAACAACTGGTGCTGGGGCTTCCTCTGCTACTGGAGCTGCTGGGGCAGGTGTTTCAGCTGGTGCTTCTGGAGTTGGCAAGCTTTCTGATACTTGGTCTGCCACTGCTGCTACAACTGCAGGTGCTTGAGGGAGTTCTACAGCTTGGTTGCTTTCATCTGCTACTGGTTTTGTCAAATCACCTACTGCAACAGTTTGGTTGTCAACTTTGATTTGGTTGTTTGTCAAATCAGCAGAAGTTGTCACAGTTGCGTCAGCATTGCCTGCTGTAGGAGTTTGGATTTCTACACCTGTCACTTGGTTTTGATCATTGACAGTTGTTGTCAAGACAGTTCCTGGGAAAATCAAATCAATGTTGCTGATTTGGTTCAAGTTTGCCAAAACAGTTACGTCAACATTCAAAGCTTCCGCAATCGTGCTTAGGGTATCCCCATACTTGATAGTGTAGGTTTGTTTGTTTTCTGAAGTTGAAATATCTGCTCGAATTTCATCTACAGAACGGGCAACCCAGTCCCCATTTGATTCTGCTTTACCAGTTGTAAATGGCAAGACCGCCATAGCAACAGTCGAAGCAATTAGAGCTTTTTTGTTTACTTTCTTCATACGTTATTTCCTCGTTTTCTTATTATCGGAGATTTATCTCCAGACAGATACATTTAATATTCTACCACATTTTTTGTCCGGGAAATGCCTCTTCTTTTCTTTTAATCTAACTGACCCTAATTTGTAACATTAACCCTTTCTTGTTACATTCTCTTAACAATTAATGACAGTTAGTACTATTTGGATAATCAAATAAATTTGTTGTATCAGAAGCCTTCAAGCGCTATGAACAAAGGGATTTTAGAAGATTTTTTAGCTAAAATAGAAGCTAAAAAACACCCCAAGTTCGGCTCCTGTAACCATCACTCGGAGTGCTATTTTTAACGGCTTTGTATCTTATAATTGAACACGCCTACAACTCTTTGGAAAAAGATAAATCCAACTAGAAGTGGTCGCTTCGTCGTTGGATTTCC
>CADFQU010000177.1 GCA_902836505.1 Streptococcaceae bacterium | reverse complement strand
TTGATCATGAATGCATGAAATGTGATGCAAAAGGGAGAAGGAACCCTTTCCTTCCATTCCTTTTTTCATTTTTCCTGCTCAAGAATAGTGTATTTCCCCGTCAAATATGATAAAATAGGGGAGAATAACTTAGGAGGTTCCAAATGACTACTGAACATATGGAAGAATTAAATGACCAGCAGATTGTCCGTCGCGAGAAAATGGCGGCCCTTCGTGAACAAGGAATCGACCCATTTGGAAAGCGATTCGAACGTACTGCAGATTCTGGTCAATTGAAAGAAAAATATTCAGAATTAGATAAAGAACAACTTCATGACTTGAACGAAACAGCCATTATTGCGGGTCGTCTTGTGACCAAACGTGGAAAAGGAAAGGTTGGTTTTGCTCACCTTCAAGACCGTGAAGGTCAAATCCAAATTTACGTTCGGAAAGACGCAGTTGGTGAAGAAAATTATGAAATTTTCAAAAAGGCAGACCTTGGAGATTTCCTTGGGGTAGAAGGAGAAGTGATGCGGACAGACATGGGTGAGCTTTCAATCAAAGCTACTCACATCACGCACTTGTCTAAAGCTCTTCGTCCCTTGCCTGAAAAATTCCATGGCTTGTCTGATGTGGAAACCATCTACCGCAAACGCTACTTGGATTTGATTTCTAACCGTGAAAGCTTTAACCGCTTTGTAACCCGTTCAAAAATCATCTCAGAAATCCGTCGTTACTTGGATGGTCAAGGCTTCCTTGAAGTAGAAACTCCTGTCCTTCACAACCAGGCTGGTGGAGCATCTGCGCGTCCGTTTATCACTCACCACAATGCCCAAAACATTGACATGGTCCTTCGTATTGCGACCGAACTTCACTTAAAACGCCTGATCGTTGGTGGAATGGAGCGCGTTTATGAAATCGGACGTATCTTCCGTAATGAAGGAATGGATGCTACTCACAACCCCGAATTCACATCCATCGAAGTCTACCAAGCCTATGCTGACTACCAAGATATTATGGACTTGACGGAAGGCATTATCCAACACGCTGCGAAAGCCATCCATGGGGATGGTCCAGTTAATTACCAAGGAACTGAAATCAAGATCAATGAACCATTCAAGCGTGTTCATATGGTGGATGCAATCAAGGAAATTGCTGGTGTTGACTTCTGGCAAGACATGAGCTTTGAAGAAGCAGTAGCCCTTGCCAAAGAAAAACATGTGCCAGTTGAAAAACACTACACTGAAGTGGGTCATATCATCAATGCCTTCTTCGAAGAATATGTGGAAGAAACCTTGACACAACCAACCTTTGTCTATGGCCACCCTGTAGCTGTATCACCATTGGCTAAGAAAAATGACGAGGATCCTCGTTTCACGGATCGTTTTGAGCTCTTCATCATGACCAAGGAATATGCCAATGCCTTTACAGAATTGAACGACCCAATCGACCAATTGGAACGTTTCGAAGCGCAAGCACGTGCCAAAGAATTGGGAGATGATGAAGCGACTGGTATTGACTACGATTATGTTGAAGCTCTTGAATATGGTATGCCACCTACAGGAGGACTCGGAATCGGTATCGACCGTCTCTGCATGCTCTTGACAGACACAACTACTATTCGTGATGTTCTTCTCTTCCCAACTATGAAATAAGCTAAAAGAAAACCCTGATCATTTGATCAGGGTTTTTCAGTCTTCCAAATAAGAGGTGTCATTCCAAGTTTCTAGGTGATAGTGCTCAAAGTCATCTGTTGTTAAAACGGTCACACTGGCATTGTTGAGACCACCGTTTTTACGGAGTTCCTCTGGTTTATAACCAAGTAGGGTCCGAATAGAAGCGGTTAAATTGGCTCCATGGCCAACGATAAGAACGGTATCGAATTTTTTTCCTTTCAGACTTTTTACAAAATCACAGGTCCTCTTGGTTGTATCAGAGAGGGACTCCGCATCGAATAGATCGTGATGAAATTGTGATAAATCGTGTCGGAAAGCTTCCATTTCTTGAGGATATTTGGCTCGAATCGTATCGATTTTACATCCTTCCAATTGTCCTAGACTCCATTCCCGTAATTCAGGACTCTTTTTTAGATGAAGGGGGAACTGATTTTGGTCCATAATCAATTGGGTAGTGTCGACTGCCCGTTTTAAGTCGCTAGAAAAGACGGCATCAAATCTTATCGATGAGAGGGCATGCCCTAGTTTTTTGATTTGCTGGATGGAAGAAGGAAGAAGTGGTGAATCGCCATTGGCTCCTTGGAAACGTCCTTCCTCGTTCCACTCAGTACGTCCGTGACGGACAAAATATAGTTTCATATGTGTTTGATCCTTTACTCGACTATGTCCTCGAAGCTAGCCTTGACAAAATCAGCTAAATCTTGCGCCTTGATTTGAATACTGTGACCAACTTCACCTGCAGAGACAATCATCTGATCAAGTTCCAGGGCTGACTGGTCAATAAAAATAGGGTAGTTGTGTTTTTGTCGAATCCCAACAGGATTATTGGCCCCGTGGACATAGCCCGTCGTCTTTTCTAAGTCTTTTTGCGGAATCATACTAACTTTTTTATTGCCAGATAGTTTGGCCAATTTTTTTTCGGACAAGTGGGCAGAGATGGGAACAATCCCAATGACAGGACCGGTTTTATCACCTGTTAGAGCCAGTGTCTTATAGATTTGATCAGTCGTTATTCCTTCTGGAATGATTCCTTCAAGGGCATTGATTTGCAATCCTGTATGGTCGATTTTTGCTTTCTGCAAGATTTGTTCGACCAATGTTTTTTTAACTTTTTGTTTTTTTGCCATCTCACTCTTCTCTTTCTTTTAATTTCCTAACATTATATCATACTCCTTGAGTTTCCGTTCAAGAGAAAAAGAGGCAGTTGCCTCTTTTAGTTTTTTTCGACTGTAAAAAGTTTTCGGTAGATCTTTTCTTGATCTTGTGTGGGCGCAATCTGGTTCAAGTCCAAGTAGTGGGTGAAGCCATTCAATTGCCCCTGAGAGGTGTACTGATGAAGATCATACTCGTTATCAGTAGATGGGGCTGCATTGTAGTATCCGTCATCATAGCCATAAGTTGGAATCCAGAGGGCGGTAAATTTATCTGTGGAGATACTATGTTCTTCCATGAAATAGGTCCCAATATAGATTCCGATATTTTTGGCTCCCAATGATTCTAGCTTGGCACGGAAGGCTTCCACTCCAGCGTTCATATCATCCATGGTTTTTTCTTCTACATCCAACCAATAATAGGTTGGTTTGTATTTTTTGGACGCCTGATAGAACTCTTCTGCTTCCTTTTCCATTTCTTTCTTGTCCTTGGCAGCTACATAAGCATATACCGCAACTGGAATATTTCGTTTTTGAAACTCTTTAATATGAGTTTCGTATGATTTGTCAATTCCATTTAAATAAGTCGCAGCATTTTCTTTTTTAGCTTGAGCGCCACTATGAACTCGAACAATGACTCCAGAAACATTCTGTGCTAAGAGATCATAA
>CADFQU010000176.1 GCA_902836505.1 Streptococcaceae bacterium | reverse complement strand
GAGGTGCGCTTCCAGTAGTTTACTCGGTATTTTTAGCTTCTGTATGACTTTAACCATTTACTCCTCCTTATTCGACCTTAACTACATGATAGCGAGCATCTTTTTGGGGTTGCAAAGTGAGAAAGACTAGTCCCTCTTGTGCACGGTAGGTCAAGACCAAAACTGTCTTTCCGTCTTTATGATTCAAAAGCAATGATTGTGGCAAGCCGACCTTTTGTAAAATGTCTTCTAATTTCATGCCTGTTTTCTCTTTCCCACTAGCAAGACTGGTCAGGGTTGCCTTTTTCAGCTCTTTACTTTCTAAGTTGTGCTTAGAGCTTGGTTGATAACCTTGAATAGCTGTCAGATAGTAGCCATCCTTCATATGGGTAAATTCAAATTGGTATCTATCTCGACCATCTTGTGTCGTCCCATAGCTTAGACGAAGGAGCTGCGTTCCAGCTTTTGATTCAAGCCGAGCCTGCTTGGCTCCCCCTAATTTTTTGACGAGGATCTCTGGGGTCGTCCCCTTGGTGCTTGGCACAAGAGTCGCATCTCCTATTTTAAACTCCAGCAAGTCTTCCAAATTCACTCCAACTTCTGGGCGATCTGATTTCGCCAAGAAGTCCTGCAGATAGGCTTCTTCCTTACTGAAGGTCACTTGCTGGTCTGAACTTAGCTGGTCTTGTGGTCTCCCAGAAGCAGCGAGTCCATAGCCCACTCCCAGCATTCCGAGGACCCCTAAAATAATCCCTCTTTTTTGGATGAAAGCTAAGAAGATCTTCAGATGTTTTCTTGTTGTTTCCTTTACATTATCCATTCTGCGATTGTATTTGTATCCCTTTCCGTCCAACTGTTCACACCTGTTTCCTTTGGCAACATACCCTACTATACCATAAATAGCTCGTCCCCGCTAGAACAGAGAAGAGGCTGGAACAAAAGTCCTAGCCTCTCAATTGTCTTTGGATTGTCGAGCAAGACGCAGTGGTTGAGTAGGCCCTACTACGCTTATTTCATCAGCTTTTACAGCCCTACTCAACTGTGCGGAGGAGGGACGACGAAATCGAATTCTAACGAATTACCGATTTTTGTCCCACTCTCTTTTTCTAGCTTTAGGAAAGTTGAAGTTCTCTCTTCCCCTACCATTGTGACGCAGGAGAGCGACCGATCTTAGTCGTCACCTTTTTTAGCAAGAAGGAAATCACCATCTGATTGTTTCACAAAAGTCAACTTATATTGGTCTGTCGTTGAGGATTTAAAACGGATTGTCATGGTAGTAACAATATCATGAGTTTTGTAGTCTTCATCAGCAGACAAAGAGAGAGAATAAATTGTATTATCTTTCAAAACTTCCTTGTAAGAAACGCCATCCTTACCAGTTTTGGAATCTCCTACTTTGAGCTTGTCATAGTAAGATGAGGTCATGAAATCGTTCTCAGCTTCGTCATAATCCCCTGAATAATAGAGGTCCTGTAAATAATAGGTATCTCCCTCTTTCTTAAAGGTCAATCTCATATCACGAACGGTATGGTATTGAGAATAGGTATCATCCTGATCTTCTTTTAACTCGCCCCACTCTAAATCAATGAGATCTCTTCTAAATGAACCTTGTAAAGCTTTTCCGTGTTGATCCACAACATCTTCAATGGATGTTCCCAAATCTGGAGTTGAGTAAGTACCAAGCTCGAGGTCAGCCAAATCAGTAATGTTCCATGTAAAATCAGTATCTTCTGGATCAATATATTTTCCAGACTGATCACGTTTGGATTCCCCTGCATCAGCTTTCGGATGAAGGGCAGGAGAGGAACTTTTAGCACTATTTGCTGCACCCATAGAATGGCCGACGAAGAGACCGATAATGACTCCTAAGACGGCAAAACCACTAATACAAGCAATTAACAGACCTTTCCCTGGCTTCTTCTGATCACCAGTTTCTGGCACACCAAATGGTGCCTGTGATTGATTCGTATTCATCTTTCATCTATCTCCTCTATATTAAAAACGTTCTGGACCAATGTATAAGAAGTCCCCATCTGGTTGTGCTAAGAAGCGTAATGTCTTATAATCGTCTCCTACTTTAAGGTTGATCTTTGCAACCACTCGAGTAGAGTCATACTCTTCTCCGTCAGCAGTCATTTTTGTCTCTGTGCCGATTTTAACACTTTGTTTATGTTTCTTCAAAACTTCCAACAAGGAGGTTCCACCTTTACCAGTTTCCTTATCTCCTTTTTTCAGATCCTTGAATTCTTTCGTGCTCATATCACGATCTTTAGAAGTATCTTCATCTTCATCGTCTTCACTCGCATAGACTTCTTCTAACTCAAAGGCTTCTACAGATTTCAAATAATAATTGCCATCCACTTTTTCAAAATGGAAATAAATACTTTGGTTAGAGGCGTTCTTTGCACGCTCCCAAGTAAGAGTCATGCCTTTCTTTTCATAATCGACACTGGTAGCCAATCCATAGGTTTCAACAATCTGATCAGCAGTCAAGCCGTAACCGTCCTTGTTGCTGTAACTTAATGCAGCAAGGTCTTTAAGGGTCCATGTAAAGACAACCTCATCCTTTTCTGTGGTGAAGCCCTTCTTTGTCTTCTTAGCTTCTTCGCTGGCACGATCTAATCGTTTGGTACGTTTGGCATCTGCTTGAGGCTTAGATGAATTTCCCCAGAAATAGCCTGCTCCACCACCAATTAATCCACCAAGGAAGAGGGCAAGAATAGAAAAGACGATAAATTTAGTCCATCCACGCTTCGGTTTTGGCTGAACATTCCATTGTGATTGGAAGGCTTGAGGATTCCCTTGTTGGTAGAAAGGATTGTTTTCTACCTGAGGAGCTTGATTTTGGAAATATTGTTCCTGTCCTACAGCTTGTGGTCCTTCTCCTGGAGAAGCCTGTTGAAAGCCTTGCGCTCCTGGTGCTCCAAATGGCTCATAAGCTGTTTGGCCATTTTGTGCTCCAAAAGGTTCTTGAACAGTCTGCCCTCCTTGTGCTCCAAAAGGTTCTTGGATGGTTTGACCAGTTTGGGCTTCAAGAGGTGGTTGAACAGTTTGTTCTTCTTGCGCTCCAAAAGGTTCTTGAACAGCTTGCCCCTCTTGTGTCCCAAAAGGTTCTTGAACAGTTTGTTCCTCTTGTGTTCCAAAAGGTGTCTTGTCTTCTGTTGTCATAATCTCTCCTTTACTAACAACCTGCGCTCGTCATCCTCCCCACTTTTTGTGACCATAGTTTGACGTGCAAAGTATAAATATAGTAGTTCTACTATATCATAAAACAGTCTATTTTTCCACCTCATTCTGAGATATTGAAAGCGATTAAAAAACGACCTCTTGCGAGATCGTTTTGTTGTCTATTATAGACGAGCGTTGAGTTCTGCTCCAAGTTCTTCAAATCCTGGTTTACCAAGAAGGGCAAACATGTTTTTCTTGTATGCTTCAACACCTGGTTGGTCGAATGGGTTGATGGCATTCAAGTAACCTGAAAGGGCGATTGCCAATTCGAAGAAGT
>CADFQU010000175.1 GCA_902836505.1 Streptococcaceae bacterium | reverse complement strand
TCTTCAATGATGTACTCGAACATCTCTGCTTCCAGCTCTTCTTTGGGTAGAGGAAGCTTGCCCCGTCTCATCCGATTCATAAAGACCGTGTGGTTCTCCAGAATCAAGCTATAAAGACTCATGTGGGGAATGTTCAAGTCGATCGCCTTGGCAACATTTTCCTTGACCTGGTCCATGGTCTGACCCGGCAGGGCATAGATCAAATCGATGGAAATATTATCAAAGCCAGCCTGCTTGAGGTGGCGGATATTGTCATAGATATCCTGCTCCTGGTGGCTCCGCCCAATCTTCTTTAGCATTTTATTATCAAAGGTTTGGACACCCAGAGAGACCCGATTGACCTGAGAGTCCTTGAGAACCGCAATCTTATCCGGATCCAAATCGCCAGGATTGGCCTCGATGGTAAACTCTTCTACCTCCGATAGATCCATGACCTTGGGCAATTCTGTCAAGAGATAGGCCAGCTGCTGGGCAGATAGGGCTGTCGGTGTCCCTCCACCAATGTAGAGAGTCCGAAGTTTGCCAATCTCATAGGATCGAGTCTCCTGGATTAAGTGTTCCAGATAGACATCGACCGGTTGATTCTTGATAAAAACCTTAGAAAAGTCACAATAATAACAAATCTGGGTACAAAATGGAATATGCACATAGGCAGAAGACGGTTTAGCTTGCATAACCTTTATTATACCACATTTCCGACCAAAGCCCGAGCAGAAAAGAAAGGGAAAAGCAAGGATTTCCTTGACAAGGAGGAATGAAAGGATTAGAATAAAGCTAATCACATTCGGAGATAAGGAGATATGAACAACTAAGTTTCGTTAAATAAGATACTTTATTTAGTGGACTGCTTGTTCGATCTCTTTTTGTGTACCCTCTCGCCTATTCTCCAACCTTTTGTTGGCTAAATTAGGTCTTTTTCTGCTTGGGTTCCGCTTGAATACAGCTCTACTAAATAGGTAGAGCTGTTTTTTGTCCCAGTAGAAAGGAATCTTATGCTAAAACTATCCCACCTCACTATCCGCCATACAAAAGATTTACGCGATCTAGTACGTAATCTGTCCCTAACCATACATGAAGGAGAAAAAGTTGCTATTATTGGCGAAGAAGGGAATGGAAAATCTTCCTTACTTCAGGTCCTCATGTCCCCAAAATCTCTACCAGATTATCTGACCATAGAAGGAGAAATCACCACTTCCTTTCACTCCTATGCCTATATTCCCCAGTCTTTGCCGGAAGCTTTGAAGGGAAAAACTTTGGGAGAATATTTTTTTGGAGAGGACGAGCTAGACTATGCCAGCCTCTACAGACTGGCTGATCAATTGCATTTTAATAGCGACCGCTTTGCAAGCGATCAAACCATCGGAAGTCTATCTGGAGGAGAAGCCCTCAAGGTCCAACTTCTTCACGAACTTTGTCGTCCTCATGAATTGCTATTTTTAGATGAACCTTCAAATGATCTGGATTTGGAGACCTTGGACTGGCTCCAGCAGATGATCCAAACGAGTCCCCAAACCATAATATTTATTTCCCATCATGAGAATTTTTTGACTCAGACGGCGGATACGATCATACACTTAAGACAGATCAAACACCGCAAGGAGGCTGAAACCATCGTGGAGCACCTAGGCTATCAAGACTATAGTAACCAGAGGGAACAACAATTTAAGCAACAGTCTCAACAAGCTGCCAACGATCAACGAGCCTATCAGAAAACCATGGAGAAGCACCGTCGCGTCCGCCAGCAAGTAGAAACCTCCTTACGAAATACCAAAGATAGTACTGCTGGACGTCTCCTAGCAAAGAAAATGAAGTCTCTCCTCTCACAGGAAAAGCGCTATGAGCGAGAATTCCAATCCATGACTTCCCAACCCTATGATGAGGAAATCATCAATCTGCATTTCCCTTCCCTTACTCCCTTGTCTCCTCAAAAACGTGTCCTTCTCTTAGATCAGGAAGAGCTCGCAATTGGTGATCGTGTCCTAGTCAAGAACCTCTCCCTCACTCTTCATGGGCAGGATAAGATAGGGATTATCGGTTCCAACGGTGTTGGAAAATCCACTCTACTAAAAATGATTTGGGAGATTTTACAGAAGAGTGAGAGTATCCGCACTGCCTATATGCCTCAAGATTACACTGAACTCCTCCCTCTAACTCAGACGCCGGTTCAATTTCTACAGTATTCAGGCGATCGCGAAGAAATCAACACCATTCAATTGCATTTAGCCTCCCTCAACTTTACTTATTCTGAAATGCACCATCCTATCTCTGAACTTTCTGGTGGCCAACAAGGAAAACTCTTCCTCCTTCAATTAGTACTCACAAGTCCCCAGTTTTTGCTCTTGGACGAGCCTACTCGTAATTTTTCCCCCACTTCCCAACCAGAAATTCGACGCCTATTCGCAGACTACCCAGGAGGATTGGTTACCGTCTCCCACGATCGGACCTTCCTTAAGGAAGTCTGCCAAAAAATCTATCGTCTGACTGAACATGGCTTAGTAGAGATAGAGTCGCTCTAACGTAAAAAAGATTGGCAAAAAGCAATCTTTTACATTTAAAATAAAGTCCTCTTAGAAACTTTCCTTAGGTGAGAACGGACGTCAGCGAACTTCATAGAAGTTCCATGACTTAGTTTTGAACCTAAAACTCCTGAGTGAGGCTGGGACAAAAGTCCTAGCCTCTCAATTGTCTTGCATTGTCGAGCAATACGCAGTGGTTGAGTGGGACGACGAAATCGAATTCTAACGAATGACCGATTTCTGTCCCACTCTCACTTTTCTCACTGCGGAAAGTTTCAATAGAGGATTTGATAAATCTGAATTTGTTATATTTGTATAAAAGAACAGTTCGTCACTGTTCTACAAGCTTGGTTTTGACCAATTATTTTATCTAATTTCGCCCTGCCTCTTGTCCCATTTCTTGGGTGCGTTTGTAGGCTGCTTCCACACCGGCAATAATATCGCCCCGTAGGCCGACTTGTTCTAAGCGGTTGACTCCTGCGATGGTAGAGCCACCTGGACTACAAACCGCATCTCGCAAGCGGGCTGGATGCTCGCCTGTCTCTAAGACCATTTGACTGGCTCCTTGGAAGGTCTGGGCAGCCATCTGTAAGGCTTTCTCACGTGGCAGCCCCAAGGCTACCCCTGCGTCTGCCATGGCTTCAATCATTTGATAGACAAAGGCTGGACCACAACCTGCCACAGCAGTTGCAGAATCCATCAATGTTTCTTCGATTTCGTAAAGGGCTCCTGCTCCTGCTAAGAGCTCTTTGACTTGGGCTACTTGTTGGTCCGTTACCGCTTGGGAGCGGGTCAGACTGATTACACCTTGACTAATCGCTACGGGCGTATTGGGCATGATGCGGATGAGTCCCACCCCTTCATTTTTAACCACACCCGCCATCTTCTCTAGTTCCAGGCCTGCAGCCATGGAAACCAGCAAAAGATTGGAACGTCGGGTCAAGACCTCCTGATACTCTTCTAGGAGTGGGCAGATCTGGTAGGGTTTGACCCCTAAGAAGATGACCTCCGCCTCTTCA
>CADFQU010000174.1 GCA_902836505.1 Streptococcaceae bacterium | reverse complement strand
ACCATTCAAGGTGTGAAGGAGTTTTACCTTACCATCTGCTTCATCGCGGTAACGGATTTGGGCACGACGGGCTTGGAAATCTTCTGTATTGGAACAGCTTGAGATTTCACGGTAAGTATTTTGTGCTGGAATCCAAACTTCCAAGTCGTAAGTCTTAGCAGCTGAGAAGCCCATATCTCCTGTAGAAAGAGCCACGACACGGTATGGAAGCTTGAGTTTTTGAAGGATGTTTTCAGCATTGGCTGTCATTTTTTCCAATTCTTCATATGATTCTTCCGGTTTGGCAAATTTGACCATTTCAACCTTGTGGAATTGGTGAAGGCGGATCAAGCCACGAGTGTCACGACCAGCTGAACCGGCTTCTGAACGGAAAGATGGGCTCATAGCAGTAAAGTAGATCGGAAGATCCTTCCCATCGATGATTTCATCACGGTAGTAGTTGGTCAGAGGTACTTCAGCAGTTGGAATCAAGACATAGTTAGTGTCGCTGAGTTCAAAAGTATCTTCCTTGAATTTTGGATATTGACCAGTACCAAACATAGAATCATGGTTAACCATGTAAGGGGTGATGACTTCTGTGTATCCTTCCTTGCCATGCTCATCCAACATAAAGTTGTAGATAGCACGTTCCAAACGAGCGCCAAGACCTTTGTAGAAGAGGAAACGCGCTCCAGTGACTTTACCACCACGTTCCCAGTCAAGGATTTCTAAGTCTTCTCCAAGGTCCCAGTGAGCTTTTGGTTCGAAGTCAAACTCGCGAGGAGTCCCCCAACGGCGAACTTCTACGTTATCATCTTCGTCAGCCCCAACAGGTACGCTATCAGCAGGGATGTTTGGAAGAGTCGTAGTAAATTCTGTCAATTTCGCATCGATTTCTGCCAATTCTGCATCTAGTGCTTTGACTTCTGCAGAGAGAGTTTGCATAGCAGCAATCTTATCATCGGCATTTTCCTTGTTGCGTTTGGCTTGGGCGATTTCAGCAGAAACCGTGTTGCGCTCAGCCTTGAGGCTTTCTACTTTGACCAAGGTGTCACGACGTTTGGCATCGATTTCTTTCATTTCGTTCAAGATGGCAGCATCTACACCGCGTGTTGCTAATTTTTCAGCAACTGCATCAAAGTCTGTACGAATTCGTTTAATATCTAACATAGCTTCTCCTTTAACAAAAAGCACACCTGTTACAGTGTTGGAGTGGCAGGGCCACGGTTCCATCCAACTTCACAGGTGTGCACTTGATTTGATCTTCAATTTTTGATAAACGGTAGAATTTCAATTGAGTCCTCTATCTGCTCGCAGCAACCGCAGACTTTCTGAAAGATTTTCTTAATTTACTTATCCGTTTTCGTTTATTATACAAGAAAAGTACCTATTTTGCAAATAGATTTTTAATTTTAGCTACGATGGTTTGGATCAAGGTCGGTAGCTGGACAATTTTATCATTTCCAAGGTATTGACGGGCAATTTTTAAGATTTTCCCAGAGTCTTTAGAAGCAAAGAGGAACTTGCTTTCCTTGGTATAGATTTCAAAATGGCGGCTAATTTTACGCCCGGATAAATTGGCTCCAATCTGGTCGATTTCTTTCCAGGGAATTTGGATGTAGTCTTCTACATTTGCATCCGCATAAAATTCAAAAGCGGCATTCCCGACTAGGATTTTTCCAACTTTTCCCCCCACTCCCAGGTAAGAAACCCCTGTAGTATGGAATTCAACGGTTTTATTCAATGATTGAGCCATGTGATCCTCCTGTAACAATGTTCATTTCATTATACCATAATAAAAAGAAGGCCGAAACCTTCTTTTTTGTTGAGCTTTGCTTACATCAATTTTGCAACGTGTGCCAAGACACCGATGATAAAGAGGGCGATGATGATAGTGATTGGAGATACTTTTTTCTTCAATAACCACATACAAGCAAAAGTAAGAAGTAATCCCATCAAACCAGGAATCAATGAATCCAAGTTTTGTTGGAAAGTCGTAACTTTTTCAGGTGTTTGAGATAGGCCTGAACCAACTTGACTAAATGCTGATTGAATACCATTGTTAACGGATTCTTGGACGTCTTTTAAGTTTCCTGCTTTAGAGAGATCGACTAGTTTATCCCAATGGATAAAGGCTTTGTCGTCTAATTTGACAGAAGAAACATTGAAGACGAATTTAATCGATACCCAACGTTCTACCAAGACAGCAAGGATGAACATACCAAGGATAGAAGCTCCTTTAGTGATGTCTTGCAAAATCCCACCAGACATATCTTTTGTAATTTCAGAACCTGCTTTGTATCCAAGTTCTTGGGTGTACCACAAGAAGGACATACGAATCGCGTTCCACGCAAGGAAGAAGATGAGTGGTCCAAGTATGTTACCAGTCAAGGCAAGAGATGCTCCGAGTGCACCAAGGATCGGACGAACTGTAAACCAGAAGACTGGATCTCCGATACCAGCTAAAGGCCCCATCATACCAATTTTCACCCCTTGGATAGCAGCATCATCAATAGCGGCACCATTTGCTTTTTCTTCTTCAAGGGCAAGACTAACCCCGATGATTGGAGCAGCTACATATGGGTGAGTGTTGAAGAACTCCATGTGACGCTCAAGAGCAGCCGCTTGGTCTTCTTTCTTCGTGTAAAGTTTTTTGATAGCTGGGATCAATGAGTAAGCCCAACCCAAGTTTTGCATCCGTTCGTAGTTCCAAGAACCTTGCAAGAAGGTTGAACGCCACCAAACTTTTTGACGATCTGATTTAGATAATTGTAATTTTTCAGTCATGATAGTGTCACACCTTTCTTAATAGTCTTCGAGAATATCGCCGATTGGGTCATTAGAAGTAGCGGCTCCGCCACCACCATTGCCACCTTTTTTAGAAAGAGAAAGGTAGATCAAGGCAAGGGCAACACCAATTGCACCAAGGGCAATCAAGGTCAATTGGCTAACAGCTGCAAGAGCAAAACCAATGGCAAAGAATGGCCAAACTTCACGGCTTGCCATCATGTTGATAACCATGGCATAACCAACGGCTACAACCATACCACCACCGATTTGCATACCGTCTGACAACCAAGCAGGCATCGCTTCAAGCGCACCTTTAACGGTATCGGCAGGAATCATCAAAAGAAGGGCTGCAGGAATCGCGATACGGAGACCTTGAAGAAGAAGGGCTACAAAGTGCGCACGTTCAACTCCTTTGATATCACCTTTTTTAGCAGCAGCATCGGCAGTGTGGACCAAACCAACGGAGAGAGTACGGACGATCATAGTCAAGAAAAGACCAGCGACTGCAAGTGGAATCGCCACACCTTGAGCCACAGCGATTCCTTTAGAACTAAAGTCACCACCAAGAACCAAGATAATCGCAGCAGCGACAGATGCAAGAGCAGCATCGGGTGCAACGGCAGCTCCAATGTTTGCCCAGCCAAGTGCAAGTAATTGAAGGGAACCACCAAGCATCACACCGGCAGTCAAGTTACCTGTTACCAAACCGATTAAGGTACAAGCAACAAGTGGTTGGTGGAATTGGAATTGGTCAAGGATACCTTCAAGACCAGCAA
>CADFQU010000173.1 GCA_902836505.1 Streptococcaceae bacterium | reverse complement strand
TATCTGAAATATCCTGGAAGATAGTTTTTTTTATAGCTTGAAGTATGTTACAATAAGATAAAATTCTATATTTGAGGAAAATATATTTTGAAGAAGAAGTTACTCGTTTTAGGAATCGTCGTCTTATCTTTGCTCCGGCCCTTGTCGATCGCAGCGGATGAGTTAGTTGATATGGCGCAAAAAATGTATCCCAATGATCATGTGCAGGCCTATAACCGACCAAGGTCTTCCCTCGTCATCGATGCGAATACAGGGGATGTTTTGTGGAGAGACAATATTGATGAAGTGCGGGACCCTGCAAGTATGAGTAAGCTCATGACATTGTATCTGCTTTTCGAATCCATGAAAGAGGGGAAGATTACTAAAGATACGGTTGTCACTGCAACAGCTGCGGATCAATCCATGTCAAAAATCTATGAGATTTCCAACAATAACATCGTTGCAGGAGTGGACTATACGGTCTCTGAATTGATTACCATGACTGCTGTTCCATCCTCCAATGTGGCGACGATTATGTTGGCCAATCTCCTTTCTAACCATGATGCTGATGCCTTTATTCAGCGGATGAACGAAAAGTCTAAGGAATTGGGGATGACCAATACCGTTTGGAACAATCCTAGTGGTGCGGCCATTTCAACCTTCCAAGGTTTATATACCAGTTATAACTATCCAAATGATGCAGCCAACCAGACAACTGCAAGAGACTTGGCGATTCTCGTCTATCATTTCGTGAAAGAATATCCTGATATCCTTAGCTACACCAATCAGGCTAAGGTGACTGTTAAACAAGGAACTCCTTATGAGGAAACCTTTGATACCTACAACTATTCTTTGCCAGGAGCTAGATATGCTCTTGAAGGAGTAGATGGTCTGAAGACAGGTTCGAGTCCACGTGGTGCCTTTAACTACATCGCAACCGCTAAACGGGGGGATCAACGAATAATCTCCGTAGTCATGGGAGTTGGTGATTGGTCTGATCAGGATGGCGAATACTATCGACATCCATTTGGCAATGCCTTGATCGAAAAGGCTTTTGCAGATTATAGTTATAAAAAGTTGTTGGACAAGGGTGTTCAGACGATCGATGGAAAGACCTAC
This sequence comes from Streptococcaceae bacterium, assembly GCA_902836505.1. Taxonomy (GTDB): domain Bacteria; phylum Bacillota; class Bacilli; order Lactobacillales; family Streptococcaceae; genus Streptococcus. The sequence continues at coordinate 2,478 of CADFQU010000173.1, read as the reverse complement.
ACACTAGATCAACCTTTCTATGCTACGGTGAAAAAGGGAGAAGAGGATCCAAAACTCGTTGTCAAAGATGGACAGGTTGAGGCGGATTCAGGCTTGATGACCCTATCAGAAAAGATTTCTGATGGACTTCCAGTAAAAGAAGGAGCAGTAAATCAATCAGATTCCCAAAGTACTGCGGCTCCAGCTAGAGAGAAATCCTTCCATTTTCCTCTTGAAAGCCTGGTCATTCTGATTCCAATTTTCATTCTCGCTATGATTCTGTATGTAGAAAGAGCCCATCGCAAAGAACGTGCGCGCAAATCTCAGAATCGCTACAAAAAATAACTGATCAAAACTCAACTGAAATCCAGTTGGGTTTTGTCATTGCCTCTTATTTCTAAAATTGAAAGGAAACTTATGAAAGCATTTCGAAATTCCTATCCTGCTTATTTATTTTTATATAGTTTTTACTTCATGTCGACTGCTCTCTTTACGACTTTAATCTCTGTCTATCTGATAGGTCGCCAGTATTCGGCCAGTCAGGTCTCTAATTTGGTATCGACGGCCTTTTTCCTATCCATGCTCACCCAGCCCTTGTTTGGTTATATCAATGAACGGTTTGGTATTGTTAAAATCACGACCTTGAGTTTAGGAGTCCTCATGGCAGGAGTGTGTGGCTTTATCTGGGCCCCTAACTTCTTTTGGTTGACGATCTTTTATGGCTTGGTATTACTGTGTCTAAATGGGACGGCTCCCATGATGGAGATTTTAGCTACCCAGAGTCCTTATGCTTTTGGAAAGATCCGCGTTTGGGGGACCCTGGGGTATGCGGCTGGAGCCCACCTAGCTGGTTGGCTCTATGCTCATCTTAGTCCGCAGTCTGTATACTATTGTGTATTGGTCACGATCCTTCTTAGTTTCTTCACTTTAGGGGCTATCCGTATCGATAAGACCAGTCGGGTACAGAAAGAAGCTGTATCGATCCGTCCTTTGCTCCACAATGGTCCCTATCTCTTTTTCTTACTTTTGATGGGGATTGTGTCAGGTGTGGGCAATATTGGCCATACCTATATTCCAGCCCTTTTGATGGATAGTGGCCTCCCTGTTCAGATAGCCTCTACGGTTGTGGCAATATCTGTCGTTGTAGAAGCGCCCCTCATCTTTTTCTCGGACCGTTTTATGGACCATTGGCCCTTGCGTCTCCTGATTTTGCTTCCTGTGGGGATTCTCTTGCTCCAGTATTTCATCTATGCTCTTCCGACTCCTGTCTTCTTAAAAGTGATGGTTACCCTCTTGGCCAAGCATACGACGGGCATGGTCTTGATTATGGTCTCCTTGCGTTTTATCTCCCAACAAGTGGATAAGAAAGATCTAGTCTTAGCCATGGCTCTCGTTCAGGGAGTGCGCTATCTTGGTACCATTCTCTTGCAACCAGTAGCAGCTTTCTTTGTGGATCACGGAGGATTTTCAATGATGAGTTACTTCTTGGTGGCTGTCCTGGTCCTCGTCCTTCTACTAAGTCTCTTTTTAAAGATGCCAAAAGGAAAATCTCCAGGCCTCTTTGGGAACACGAAGGAGAAAAAAGTTTAGGAAATAGAGTTTGTGAATAGAAGGACTTATGCTATAATGGAGAACGATGATGTTTATGAAAGAAAAGAGAGAGAATGAAGTTTAAACGTGCCTTATTTGCGACACTTTCCCTTGGTTGCCTATGTTTTCCAATACTAGCAAAGGCGGATGATATTTACCAACAAGAAGATATCATGTCAATCACAGAAAAATCAGGGACATCGGTGGATGAATTTTTCCGTCCCAAGGCTGATATTGTCGTTGATGCTCATACAGGAGCTATTCTTTATGGCGATAATATTGATGCTCCTCGTGACTCCGGTAGTATGGCCAAATTGATGTCCGTCTATGTTCTTTTGAGAGCTATTAAAGAAGGGCAGCTGGATTATGATACCATGATTACTGCGACAGATACGGATGTGATCATTTCTCAAAATCAGAAGTTGAGCAATAGTCCCATTGTTGCGGGGGCTCAATACAAGGTATCGACCCTCCTAAATATGATTTTTGTTCCTTCATCCAGTGCGGCTACCATCATGATTGCCAATAAGGTGTCTGGAGGAGATCCAGATAAATTCTTGGATTTGATGAACCAGCGTGCTCAGGAAATTGGAATGACCAATACCAAGTGGAACAATCCTAATGGTGCCCCAACAGCAGTCTTGGATGGCTACTATAATCCGACGCGCTATGATCAACATGCCATTAACCAAACAACAGCGAGAGATATGGCTATTTTGGCTTATCACATGGTCAATGAGTTTCCTGAAATCCTCAACTACACCAAAAATGCCAAGATTACCCTCTTCAAAGGTACAGATTATGAAGAAACGCATGAGAATTATAATTATTCCTTAGAAGGTGGAAGGTATTCTCTAAAGGGAGCGGATGGTCTGAAAACAGGCTCTAGTCCGACCGCAGATTATAATT
>CADFQU010000172.1 GCA_902836505.1 Streptococcaceae bacterium | reverse complement strand
TGTCAATCTCTCATCAAAGAAATGGTAGGAAAGAAATGATTCAACTAGAAAATGTTCACAAAAGTTATGGCCAAACAAAGGTTTTAAAAGGGATTGATTTGCAGATTCAAGACCAGGATGATGTGGTTATCCTAGGTCCTTCTGGATCGGGGAAGTCAACTCTCTTAAATGTATTATCAGGCTTAGAAAAGGTAGATGATGGGCATATTCTCATTCAAGGACAGGATTTATCGCAACTCACGGATGCTCAATTGACAGCCTTTAGACGTGAGAAGATTGCCTTTATTTTTCAGCAGTATTATTTATTGCCGAATCTAACGGTTAGACAGAATGTTAAGATGGGAGCTGATCTGGCAAACAATCATGATTTTCTGCAGATCATCGAGGATTTGGGGCTTGGCGATAAGCTGGACAAGTATCCAAGTGAATTGTCTGGTGGGGAACAGCAGAGAGTGTCTATAGCTCGGGCCTTGGCCAAAAAGCCAGAGATTCTTTTCTTAGATGAGCCGACGGGAGCCCTGGATGAAGAAACAGGGCGCAAGATTCTCGACTATATCTGGAAGTTGAAGGAAAAGCTAGGCTTTACCCTCATTATGGTGACACACAACCAAAATATTGCGGATATGGCAAGAACCATCATTCGCGTCAATAGTGGCAAGATTACCCAAGTTGTGACCAATGATCAGCCTCAGACTGCCTATGAGATTGGATGGTAAGCCATGTTTTCAGTAAAAGATATTCGAAAATTAGTTGTCGTCAGTATCATTGGGGCTTGTGCGGTCTTTGTGGCCAATCTCTTCTTGAATTTTTATCTGGATATCGAGCAGTTGGAGATTTCTAAAACCAATCCGATGATTACGACCTACTATGATGCCCAGGTTGCGCTTTCCTGGATGGTGGCCATGGTCAGTGGGGTCGTCTTGTCCTTGACGTCGATTCTTCTCATGTGTTTTTATATCAAACAATTTGTCGATGACCACAAGGAACAATTAGGAATTTTAAAGGCTTTGGGTTACAGTAATGGCCAGTTGGCGAAACGATTTTGGGCTTTTGGACTCAGTTTTGGAGTTGGAGCACTTCTTGGCTATTTCGCTTCTTTTCTTATGATGGGTCATTTTTATGACTTTCGCAATGAGAAGGGGATTTTGCCAGACATTATCATTCATTTTCACTGGCAGCTCTTGGTCGCTTTAGTGATACTGCCAACGACCTTCTTTATGGTCCTTGCGATTGGTTATGCTAGAAGGCAACTACAAACGCCGGCCCTTCGCTTATTGAAAAAATCCCCAAGTCCAATCAAGGTCAAAAGGAGAAAAAGGGCTCCTAAGAAAGAAAAATCCTTCCTAAAAGAGCTGTCTTCGTCGCTGATTTGGGGGAGAAAATCGATCTTGTTTTTTGTGGTCTTTGGCTCCATGTGTTTCGCGGCCATGGTTCAATTGTCCTTTGGCCTTAGGGACTACACAGATGACATCATCCAAACGATGATGATTATGATTGGCCTGATCCTTTCTTTCTCAATCCTCTTTTTGTCATTGGGGATTGTCGTCTCAGAAAGTCGTGAAACCTTGGCCTTGATGAAGGCTTTTGGCTACACAAATCGTGAATGCCAAGGTCATATTCTCGCTCCCTATCGTTTCTGGGCTTATTTAGGATTTGTTCTTGGAACGGTTTATCAGTATGGCATCATGGAAATCTTGATTGGTGTAATCAAAGACACAGTTCCTGAAAAGATTGAGCATAACTTTGATTGGAATGTTTGCTTCTGGACCTTGATTGGCTTTGCTGTGGTTTACGAAAGCCTCTTTTATCTATCCAACAGAAAACTCCAAAAACAAACCATCAAAGAAGTGCTCTTAGCTGAATAAAATAAATAGAAAGAGGCTGGGACTTTTGTCCCAGCCTTTTTTCTTTGTGATAAATGATTGACAGAGAGAGGCTTTTCCGCTATTCTAGGGGAATAATAGAAATGAAAGAGAGACATCATGAAACGGAGCTACTGGCAGGACCTGAAGGGGGCCTTTTACTTAATCTGGCGCAACAAATGCTCCTTTATCTCTGTGGGGATCCTCCTGCAGTTTGTGATTGGTATTGGGGCTGCGGCCTTGAGCTTGGTGTCCCTCAGTACGAGTGAATAGGAATACGGTTTAAATAGAAATCTGGCTTACTAAGTTTCAAGATGGCCAAATTGGAATATTCTTTAGTGATGATACCTAAATGTTTGATTTTTCTCCCATATTCCTCTATACTAAATAGTATAAATAATGAAAGTCGTCCCTACAGTAACGCTGTCAGGGCGCTTTCTCTTTCTATAGCTTTCTTTTGTAGGTGCAATCCTTTCAGACCAAGGGACTGTTTCTTTGTTCGGAAATGGACGTCTTGCTAAAGAAAACTTTACTAACTAGTATTTTAGGAGGTATCTATGCTTCAGTCATTGATTGCTGAAATCAAGGAATACAAGAAACCATCTATTCTAGCCTCACTCTATATGGTGTTTGAGGTCATGTTTGAGATTTCTATTCCATTCATTATGGCGACGCTTCTGGACAAGGGGGTTCAAAAGGGGGATATGACCACTGTTCTCACCTATGGTCTCCTCATGTTGGTCTTCGCCTTTCTCTCTCTTTTCTGTGGGATGCAGTCGGCTCGCTACGGCGCTTTTGCATCAGCAGGATTTGCCAAGAATCTACGGAAGGCAATCTTCAAGAAGATCCAAACCTTCTCCTTCGAAAACATCGATAGTTTCTCCTCAGGTGGTCTGGTAACCCGGATGATGACGGATGTGACCAATGTGCAGAACTCCTATCAGATGGTGATCCGGATCTGTGTGCGCGCACCGCTCAATCTGATCTTTGCTATCGTTGCTAGCTACTTGATCAATCCGCAGATGGCTAGTATCTTTGTAGGGATTACCCTTTTCTTGGGACTGGTCTTGGGGTTGATTACTAAGCTTGTCTATCCACTCTTTACAAAGGTCTTCGAGGCCTATGATAACTTGAACAACAGCATTCAGGAAAACATCACCAACATGCGCGTGGTCAAGTCTTATGTCAAGGAAGAAGAAGAGACGGTTAAGTTTAAGAAGGCTTCTCGCTTGATCTACAACATGTTTATGAAGGCCATCCGCATCGTAATCTTGAGTAGTCCAGCCATGATGCTGTCCTTGTATGCTTCCTTTATCTTGATCTCTTGGATCGGGGCGCAACTCATCGTGGGTGGAAGCTTTACGACTGGTGAGCTGACGTCTATGTTTGCCTATGTCATGACCATCCTTATGTCCCTCATGATGTTTATGATGATCTTCGTTATGCTCTCGATCTCTATGGCATCTGTAGAGCGGATCAATGAAGTCCTTGGGACAGAGTCAACCATCGTCTCTCCGGAGAACGGTCTGACAGAAGTAGCAGATGGTTCTATTACCTTCGACCATGTGGACTTCGCCTACACAGATGAAAATGGTGACAAGACCCATGTCTTGTCCGATATCAACCTCAGCATTCGCTCGGGTGAAGTGATCGGGATCCTTGGGGGGATAATTAAATCAACATCTGCCTTAGTTGGACGTCCTTTGGGCCAGAATTTGTCCCA
>CADFQU010000171.1 GCA_902836505.1 Streptococcaceae bacterium | reverse complement strand
GTTGGATTTGGCTGAGAAAAGCTAAGTCATAGCCATCTGCTTTCAGTTGACGTTGGCGGCGTTTTGATAATTCTGGCATAAGAACCTCCTATACTTTTTCGTTCATGTTGTTAAATTGCTTTATAATCTGGATTTTCTTTGTCTTCGTCACTTCCTGTGGAACAAAGTCATTATTCCCGTAAGTCTTAGCCTTACGCACTAACTCATCAAGTTCTGATGTCGTTGGAGCAAAGAGCCAGAGTATAAACTCTGTATTGTAGATTTCCTGTTGGATGTTTTCCTCGGTTTGGATTTGGGAGATTAACCATTCTTCACGGTCTTTCAATTGCAAGTAACGTCTTTCTTCAGGAAGCAACCTCGCTTTCTCCTGACGAACCTGACTCAGATGATGCCTAAGATCCATAATCTGCGTATCCGTATTGGTGGGAAGTGTTGTGGTTTCCACCTGAATATCCGTATTAAAATCTGTCAGCCACTTTTCAAAATTATCCAAGGTACGGCGGATTTCATCATAAGACAGGGAGCCTAGGTCTTTGCCTGGGATTTCCAAAAACTGCAAATAGCCAAAGTCCACTAGTTCAATGTAAGCTTTATGATTATTAATAATCTTTTTGGTATCCAGGAGCTCGACGCAGGAGTGAAGATCGAAGTATTCCTGTTTGAATTTCTTATCTTGGCGGATTTGACGCCCCAAAGGCCGTTTCTCTTGAGAAACTGGTGAGTAATGTTTTATTGCCATTAGTGTTTTTCCTCCTCTTTAGATCGTTGGTAATTGATACTGGTATAGTGTTTACGACGGCGTCTGAAGAAAAGATACATACTCTGCCAATTCTTCTTTCCGCCGTTGGTTGGCAAAACTAAATATAGACACATGAGAGGCGTTAGGATAATAAAGGCTAACAGCTGGGGCCACTGGCTCGTCGGAAATATCTTCGTGCCAATAGAGAGAGCCACAACCGCTGAACCGCCAACAAAAACAATATCTGCCATGAACAGTCCGATGATTTTGACTTTCGCATAGATGTCCCTAGGGACACCGTACTTTTCGTTCATATTTTCTTCTCCTTTATCATTGATAATCCTAGTGTAAAGGATAATTCAAAAGCTTGCTCTAACGGTACAAGTCACCGCAAAAACTCTTTTCCAGCTGAAAGAGAATAGATTTTTATTAGCCATAAAGTTATATATTTTTTTATACATTTCATTACACACTGTCTGACAAATAGGAAGGCAAAAAAAGAGCCTCACTCCTGAGACTCTTTCACGATAGTGAAGAAGGATTCTTCAGATAGAATGGTAATCTCCTGCCCTTCCTCTAACCTCTTTAAAACGGCTTCATATTTCTTAGAGCGGCGATCAGGTTTAAAGAGATCCAGTTGCTTATGGCCCGCTACTAAAATTTGTGTTTGAGCGGACACATACCCTTGAACGATAGCTCCTCTCTCGGTAAGAAAGGCTACTGCTTCATTTCGAGTCAGTGGCCTCAAGCTTCCTGTGATGACCACCACTTTATCTTTGAGATCAATCATAGGCACTTACTCCTCTGTTTCGTCAATCTCTGCCCCTCTGATATGACTTTGGCCTTGCATTCGTTGGCCTGCCTGCTGCATCTGTTGGCTCATATAGTTCATCTGGGACATAGACTGCTGGAAGTTGCTTTTCGCAGGTGAGGGGTTTGGAGGAGTTGTTGGATCACTCACTCCCTGAAATGATGCTTCTTCTGATGGAGTTGGAGGTAACGTCGGATCCGTCACTCCGCCACTTGGTGAAAGGGAGCTTGCATCATCTGAGAAGATCGGTTCTCCACCATATTGACCTGAAGGGTTCAAAGTATAGTCACCATCTCGACTAAATCCTGGCTCAGGGACAACGGCATCATTTTTCAGCCCCTTATAGACTGCATTTTGAGCATTTGAGGCTTTCTGATCAAGATTATCCGTCACTCCGCCCATATAATCTTTAATCTTGCCAGCTCCCTGTTTGGCCATAGCATCCGCCAAATCTACGGCATTACTTACACCGCCTTTGGCTGTATTCCAAATGCCTTGATCTCTCACAGCATTAGCAACACCACTCAAGCCACCGCCTGTCGCCGCCAGGCTATTGCCAAGAACTTTACTACCTGTCACCACGGCACCTGGGACTTTCTTAGCCATATCTACACCGAATTGACCAGCGCCAACCGCTCCATGAGCTAGGGCACCTGCACCAGTCGCAAAGGCATTCCCCATCATCATGGCTCCAAGAAGTTGTTGTGCGGTGTCGCTGTGACCTGTTGAGACTCCCAGCCAGCGTTCAATCATGCTCACTCCTTGCATAGCTGCAAAGAAGACTCCGATATAGACAAGCCCAGCAGCCAAACATTGTTCCCACATATTTAAGCCATCGAAGAAACCACCTGATAGTTTGGTAATAGCAGAAACAGATAGGGTAGGAAGGTCACGACAGATCTCCAGCGTCACACGCATGATGACAACTTCAAAGAAGATACCAGCGAAGGCTCCACCGATTGTCCGAAGCAGCTCTTTATACTTCTTAGAATTTGAAAGGGATGAATACCCCTGAATTGGCGAGATCATTGCTTCAATGACGATGTCAAAGACTGACTTTACAAACTTTATCGACATACTCACCAAGAGGATGATTAAAATGATATATTGCATATACATTCCAATCCAGTTGACCTTATAGCGCAGGTAGACTGACTCAAAGGCATTTAAACCTTTAGCAAATCTATGTTCTGTGATTGTTTCGACTCCTACTTGCTCAGAATCTAACTTATGAAGGAATAATCCTTTAATTCCTTCATAGCCAAATTTTTTCTTGTATCGTTCTTGTACTTGTTTTAGCAACTCGCTATTAGTAGCTCCGTATGTAGCTCCAAAATCAATCCGAGTCGCAAAATCAGATGTGTCTCGTTTGTCTGTGCTGTCTGTAATATTATTGACAGGAGTTGATCCTTTCTTAACAGGTTTGATATAACCATAAGAGTCCATAGGGAAGAGCTCCGTTGAAAAGTCATTATCAATCAAGACTTTCAAATCCACTACGTTATTTTTCATGGGTTGTATTGCTAGAGAAGAATATTGTTCACTTCCTTTTGGTGCTTCACTAGAAACAGTCTGAACAGACATCGCATCTTGCGCAACAACAGTAGCTATCGAGGTCAAGGCTAGCGGCATTACAGCTGTAACAAAGGTCACCAAAAGAAAATTGGTGATAACTCCTTTGTATTTAACAGGCTTTGTAAAGACTCCAGTTATAGCTGATACAACCAAAATTAAGCTAAACACCACAGTCCCCAGCACCTGGAAGCCTCGGAAAAACTGGCCAATAACCGTGTTAGAATCTCCCAAATAACCAAAGAGGCCAAAGAGTTTGAACATGTTATTAAAGACATGTTCTAAGCTAGCTGTAATTTGATATAAGGCTTTAACAATCCCACCTGGAATATAAGCTATAAAAGCCATAAAAGCAGGGGTAGGCTCCAGGTAATTACTCCAGTAAGAATAAAACTGAGCCAATTTTTCTGCTTTATCGCCGCTAAGATCACCGTCAGTACTTCCAATCTCCTTCATGAGATCAGAAAAAGTTTGGTAATTCAATAAA
>CADFQU010000170.1 GCA_902836505.1 Streptococcaceae bacterium | reverse complement strand
CCTTATCTAATTCTGTGACCTCTCTGGTTGTTGTCGGTTCTTTAACAATTTTCTTGTTTGTAACTTTTTTAATAGCTGTTGTCGTTGTTCCAAAATCTTCTGCTTTGACTTCAATTGGAGTTGCATCCAATTCATATCCTTCTGGAGCTTTTGTTTCAACCAATTGGTAAGCTGTGTTCAACAAGCCACCAATACTTGCTTCTCCCTTTGCATTGGTTGTCAACTTACCGACAACGGCACCTGTTGCAACACGGATCACGTTAAATTCAGCACCTGCTAAAGCAGTGTTTTCATCCTGGCTATCAACTTTCTTGAGGTTGATGGAGAAGGTATAACCTTGGGCTTCCCCACCAGCAGTTTGATAAACGAATGGGTTGCTCTTAGTTTCAACAACTTTTTGAGCTTTTAAGGTTACATTGTTGAGGAACTCTTCCCCATTTGCAGGGGTATAAGGAATCTTCACCTTGTAGGCAATCGAGTAACCTTCACCTTGGGCTACATTTCCCAAGTTGACATTGAAGCTCTTCTTGTCTGCTCCAAACTCAACTGGTAAAGAGACAACTTGCCCATTTTTCAAGGCTAATTTATGCGAGCTGTTAACGACCCAATTCCCTTTTTTAATCACAAAGGAATCTTCTACATAGCTCATTCCTTCTGTTTGCAGTTGGTCAGATACAACCGCTTCAGTTAACGGCGCATTCGCTGCATTGACACGCACTTCATATTGACGTGTGATACTACCATCTGCTAAGGTTTCTGTCCCCCAGCTAACCTTGTCCAAGGTCTTTTCAGCATTCCCTGGGTCAACTACAAAGTCAACTTTTCCTACAGGGACAGGATTGTTATCCACATTCAAGGTGATTGGCACCTTGCTTGGGGATTCGGTTGCAGGCTCTACCCGAACTGCAAAGAACATGCTTCCTGAAATATTTGATTTCGTTTCCACATAATTTTCATAGGTTAAGGTGATGGTTTTGTTTGCAGCATTAATGACTGCTTTTGCAACCACAGACTTACCATCCGGACTCATGACATCAAATGTCTGATCCGAGATAAATTTTAAATTCTGAGGGAGGGTAATGACCGCTTGATCCCCAGATTTGACCTCCTGCGGAACATTGAAAGTTAGATCAACTTTAATGTCCGTGTACTGGTCCACGGGTGACTTAGCAGGTGTGATCGTTTTACTTGTAATTTGGATCTTTCCTGTTGCGCCATCTGCATGGGCCGACCGAATTTTGGACAAACCAAAGACACTAGCTAAAACTAATACTAAGGTCAGTATTATTTTTAAGCTCTTTTTCATCATAAACTCCTTTTTCTTTTTTGTTTCTCCTATATATCACTAGCTAGAGTAATATATGAAAGGAATTTTATCATATTCAACATATAAATGCAAGAATTATTTACTAAAATTCCCAACATTTTTTCAGTTATCATATTATTTGCTTTTCCTATGAAATTCAGCTAGATTCCAAAGCTTTTTTCTCTATAGTATGGTAAAATAGAAATGAAATCTTCACGAAGGAGAATACTATGGATAAACAAACCGTTGCGGTCATCGGTCCTGGTTCTTGGGGAACTGCCCTTTCTCAAGTCCTCCACGATAATGGCCATGAAGTGCGGATCTGGGGAAACGTCCCAGAACAAATCGACGAAATCAATCAAGAACATACCAACAAACGCTACTTTAAGGATGTCCTGCTAGATCCAGGGATCAAGGCTTACCACAACTTGGACGAAGCTCTTTCTGGAGCAGATGCGGTCCTCTTTGTCGTCCCAACAAAGGTAACACGACTCGTTGCCAAGCAAGTAGCTGAACTCTTGGACCATCCTGTCAAGGTCATGCACGCGTCCAAAGGGTTAGAACCAAACAGTCACAAACGGATTTCTCAAATCTTAGAAGAGGAAATCCCTGCTTCTCTACGTAGCGAGATTGTGGTCGTGTCTGGTCCAAGTCACGCTGAAGAAACCATCGTTCGCGACATCACTCTGATCACAGCAGCTTCTAAGGATTTAGAAACAGCTCGTTACGTTCAGGAGCTCTTCAGCAACCACTACTTCCGCCTCTATACCAATACAGATGTGATTGGGGTAGAAACGGCTGGAGCTCTTAAAAACATTATCGCAGTCGGAGCTGGAGCCCTCCACGGGCTTGGATTCGGAGACAACGCCAAGGCTGCCATCATCACGCGCGGACTAGCTGAAATTACCCGTCTAGGAGTGAAACTTGGGGCTAGCCCATTGACCTATAGTGGACTATCCGGAGTTGGAGATCTGATCGTGACAGGGACTTCGATCCACTCTCGAAACTGGCGAGCAGGGGATGCTCTCGGCCGCGGTGAAAAACTAGAAGATATCGAAGCCAACATGGGCATGATCATCGAAGGGATTTCAACCACTAAGGCTGCCTACGAACTGGCCCAAGAGCTGGATGTCTATATGCCGATCACACAAGCCATCTACCAAGTGATTTATGAAGGGCAAGATATTCGCGAAGCCATTAACTTCATGATGAACAACGAATTTAAAGAAGAAAATGAGTGGAACTAAGGGTTATTTCTTGCTACTCATTCAACGAAACCATCATTCTTTAGTTAGAAAGGAATTATTATGACAAAAGTTAGGAAAGCAGTCATTCCTGCGGCCGGACTTGGAACTCGTTTCCTACCCGCAACCAAAGCCTTGGCCAAAGAAATGTTGCCAATCGTGGATAAGCCAACCATCCAATTCATCGTTGAGGAAGCCCTTAAGGCTGGTATCGAGGATATTCTCGTTGTCACTGGTAAGTCAAAACGTTCGATCGAAGACCACTTTGACTCAAACTTCGAACTTGAGTACAACCTCAAGGAAAAAGGAAAAAATGACCTGTTGAAACTGGTCGATGAAACTACCGGGATGCGCCTCCACTTCATTCGTCAAAAACATCCGCGTGGCCTTGGAGATGCTGTCCTTCAGGCTAAGGCCTTCGTTGGGAATGAACCTTTCGTCGTGATGCTGGGAGATGACCTCATGGATATCACAGATGATACAGCTACTACTCTCACCAAGCAATTGATGAATGACTATGACGAGACACATGCTTCTACTATTGCTGTCATGAAAGTTCCCCATGAAGAGGTTTCTGCCTACGGAGTCATTGCTCCTCAAGGGGAAGGCATCAAGGGACTGTATAGCGTTGAAACCTTTGTCGAAAAACCGGCACCTGAAGAGGCACCGAGTGACCTTGCCATTATCGGCCGTTACTTGCTGACTCCAGAGATCTTCCAAATCTTGGAAAACCAAAAACCAGGCGCTGGAAATGAAATCCAATTGACTGATGCCATTGATACCTTGAACAAGACCCAACGAGTATTTGCCCGCGAATTTAAGGGCCGACGCTACGATGTCGGGGACAAGTTTGGTTTCATGAAAACATCTATTGATTATGCCTTGAAACACCCACAGGTTAAAGATGATCTCAAACAATACATCATTGATCTTGGAAAACAATTAGAAGAAACAGGGAAAGTGACTGAGGAGTAAAAAATACTCACCCCAACTTTTCGATTATAAAGCAAAGAGACCGGACTAGATGTCTGGCCTTTTTCTATTAGTACAAATAAATCAGCTGTTTCTT
>CADFQU010000169.1 GCA_902836505.1 Streptococcaceae bacterium | reverse complement strand
CCTGCACGCACATTTGGTGCTCCACAGACGATTTGACGGGCTTCTTCTTCACCCACATTGACTTGGCAAACATGAAGATGAGTTTCTGGCACATCTTCGCAAGACAAGACTTCTCCGACGACAATTTTTGAGAGACCAGCAGCTGGTGATTCCACACCTTCTACCTCGATCCCTGTAGTTGACATTTTTTCAGCCAACTCTTGTGATGGCACATCAATGTCCACCAATTCTTTTAACCATTTATAACTAACTAACATATGTAAGATACCAAGGGTTCTACTGAAATCTAGATGACTGTCCCAGATTTCCTTTGGCCCTCGTTTAGATCCTTTCATTTTGTGTTTTCCAGCTCGAGGCTGACTTAGGTAGGTCTAGTAACCTTCCCTTCTCTAGAATGGAATCTTCCAATTCTGAACTATTGGTCCATTCTAGATCAATTTCTTTCTCAACAACCAATCTATATCCACGGTATCTCCGGTAATATACTGGTGTTCACTAAATCGTTCAAATCCAAAGCGGTAGTAAAAATCTTGCGCCTTAAAATTGCGTTCCCAGACACCTAGCCAGGCCCACTCAAAGCCACGGCTCTTCGCTTGATCCAGCGCAAAGGTAAACATTTCCTTACCGAAACCAGCTCCATGATATTCCTTTTTGACATAGATCCGTTGAATCTCAAAGGACTTTTCCATTTCTACTGGCTCCGTCTGCGCTTGCCCCCAGTTGATCTTGAGAAAACCACAGATTTCTTGTTCTTCATTGAGGACAAAATAGATTTCGGATTCTGGATCTAACAGATCTTTCTCGATTTGCTCCAATGAGAGAACCGTTGAAAAGTAGTCTTCCAAATCTTTCTCAACAATATAGGGACCAAAGGTCTCCCGATAGGTTTCCACCTCTAGGTCACGTAAGGTCTGCAATTGATCGATTTTTACTCTAACTAACATGATTATTTAAACTGTTCTGAGAAGCGAACATCTCCTTGATAGAAGCCACGGATATCATTGATTCCATAACGAAGCATGGCGACACGCTCCTGACCAAGTCCGAAGGCAAATCCTGAATAGACTGTTGAATCAATACCACTCATCTCGAGCACGCGTGGGTGAACCATACCGGCCCCCATGATTTCGATCCAACCCGTCTTCTTACATACATTACATCCCGCTCCACCACATTTGAAGCAAGATACATCGACCTCAACGGATGGCTCTGTAAATGGGAAGTAAGAAGGACGCAAACGGATTTGACGTTCTGCACCAAACATCTTCTGCACGATTAACTGAAGCGTTCCTTGAAGGTCTGCCATAGAAATGTTCTTCCCAACAACCAAGCCTTCGATCTGATGGAACTGGTGACTGTGAGTCGCATCATCTGTATCCCGACGGAAAACACGGCCTGGAGAGATCATCTTCAAAGGCCCCTTGCTAAAGTCATGCGCATCCATGGCACGCGCTTGAACTGGCGAAGTATGGGTCCGAAGCAAGATTTCTTCTGTGATGTAGAAGGTGTCCTGCATATCACGAGCTGGGTGATCCTTTGGCAAGTTCATGCGTTCAAAGTTGTAGTAGTCTTTTTCGACTTCAAAGCCATCTACGACTTGGTAGCCCATCCCGATAAAGATATCTTCGATTTCTTCACTGGTTTGGGTCAAGACATGACGATGACCACTTGCGACTGGACGTCCTGGTAGGGTCACATCGATACTTTCACTAGCCAATTTGGCTTGTACTTTCTTTTCTTCCAAGAGTTTAGCTGTTTCTTCAAAGGCAGCCGTCAAGACATCACGGGCTTCATTGACGTGCTTTCCGATAACCGGACGCATTTCAGCAGAGACATCTTTCATCCCTTTGAGGATCTCGGTTAGCGACCCTTTCTTCCCAAGGACAGAGACGCGTAACTCTTGCATCTCTTTTTCATTTTCAGCAGAGATCTGCTTCAAGGCTGCCAGCGTTTCTTCTCGAAGCGCTTTTAGTTGTTCTTCAATCGTTGACATATTTCCTCCATCATGGTCCTCACTCAGACATAAAAAAAACCACGTGCCACACCCATATTCGGAGCGTTGACACGCGGTACCATCCGTTTTTTATCTGAAACTCAGACCTTAATTTCTAAATCCTTGCGCAAGTGAATTCACTCAACTTTCATGCAAAGAGCTTTCAGTCACGGCTCTTCTCCCTGTTGCACTTCCCTTGAGGTACTAGTCTTGCAGATTTCTATTCAGTTACATTCTAGTTTAGCAGATTTTACAAAAAATGACAAGTGAAGCCTGTTTTTCTTCACTTGCCATTCTTGTTATTCGTTTGGTTTTTATTCGATGACTTGTCCAGCTTCTTTCAAGACAGATTCTGGGATGGTAATGCCTAATTCTTCTGCCACTTTTTTGTTAATGACAGACTTACCATCTGTGAAGATTTCAACTGGTGTATCAGCTGGTTTTTGACCTTTCAAGATTTTCGCAGCCATTTTACCAGTTGCCACGCCAAGATCATGCTGGTCTACGACCACAGATCCTAAACCACCTGCTTCGACCATGGCCGTCGCACTTGGGAAGATTGGTTTTTTAGCTGTTTTGTTAGCTTCGACAACCGTTGAGAAGGCTGATGCAATGGTGTTATCGATTGGAACCCAGATAGCATCCACTTTACCAGTCATGACAGAAACCGTTGAAGCAATTTCATTTGTAGAAGGAACTGAATAAGGAACTACTTTGTAGCCTGCTTTTTCAGCCAATTTTGTAAATTCTTCTACTTGAGTTTTAGAATTATCTTCACTGGTTGAGTAAAGAACCCCGATTGTTTTCACGTTTGGAGTCAACTCTTTGATTAACTTCAACTGTTGTTCCGTTGGGTTGTGGTCAGATACTCCAGTAATATTGCCACCAGGTTTTTTCAAATCTTTGACCAAGTTAGCTCCGACTGGGTCTGTGATAGCACCCATGACGATTGGTTTGTCCTTAGTCGCACTAGCCAAACCTTGAGCAGATGGGGTTGCGATTCCGATCAAGACGTCGTTGTTGTTTTGGACCAATTGTTTGCTCATGGTTGCAACCTTGTTTTGGTCTCCTTCCGCATTGAGGAATTCGATCTCAATCTTGTCCTTGTCGTAGCCTTCTTCAGCTAAGCCATCTTGAATCCCCTTGTAGATTTCGTCTAGCGATGGGTGGCTGACCAACTGCAAGACACCTACTTTTACCTTTTTAGTTCCATCTGTTTTATTCGCATCATTTTTATTTGTCAACATTGGATAAACCACAGCTACCAAAATAACAGCTAGTAAAGCACCAATCATTCCCAATACACGTTTGTTTTTCATATTTTTTACCTCTATCATTTATTTTTTCGTTTTCTTGAATCTTTGTTAGAGACTGAGTCGCCATCGTTTCTTCATCTTCTTTTCTCCCTTCTTTCTTGAAACAAAAAACACGCCTACACATAGCGAAAGCTATGTGAGGACGTGTCATCGCGGTGCCACCTCACTTATGGGAAAATGGATAAACTCCTCCCACATCTCTGTCTTGTCTAGCAACAAGTTGCACGATAAGGTGTGCCGACCGAATTTTTATTGTTTCAAATTCATCTCATCATTAGTCCAATTTCATAAATGTCCACTACCCACTTTCAC
>CADFQU010000168.1 GCA_902836505.1 Streptococcaceae bacterium | reverse complement strand
TGTTGGACGTACAGTGGCAGCAATTCTTGAAAACTATCAAAATGAAGATGGTTCTGTAACCATTCCTGAAGTTCTTCGTCCATACATGGGTGGAGCTGAAGTTATTGCACCAAAATAAGATAAAAAAACTGAGTCTTGCATCTGCAAGCTCAGTTTTTTTAATATTTACGAAAGCGTTGGTAGCGTTGCTCTAGTAGATCTTCGAGAGACAAAGCTTGTAGCTCCTTCAATTCTGCTTGGATTTCCTTTTTCACTTGAGCGAGTAGTTCTCCATTTGAAAAACCATGCTCCGGAATCACCTTGTCTACAATATCCATATTTAACAACTCATGCGAAGTAATCTTCATCAACTCAGCCGCTTCCATGGCACGGCTTCCATCTTTCCATAGAATAGAAGCAAATCCTTCTGGACTCAAGACGGCATAGATGGAGTTCTCCAGCATCCAGACCTTATCTGCTACAGCTAGAGCAAGGGCTCCACCTGAGCCTCCTTCACCGATGATAATCGCGATAATCGGAACCTTTAAATCACTCATTTCCATGAGGTTGCGGGCAATAGCCTCACCCTGTCCCCGTTCTTCAGCGCCAACACCTGGGTATGCACCCGCAGTATTGATGAAGGTGACTACTGGACGACCAAACTTCTCCGCCTGTTTCATCAGACGCAAGGCTTTTCGATAACCTTCAGGGTGGGGTTGACCAAAGTTTCGACTGAGGTTATCCTGAAGATTCTTTCCTTTTTGAATCCCGACAACCGTTACCGCTTGATCTCCAAGCCAACCAATTCCACCAATCACTGCCCCGTCATCTCGGAAATTCCGATCTCCATGTAATTCAATAAAGTTATCAAAAATTCCATGAGCATAATCGAGAGCCGTCAAACGTCCTTGGTCACGAGCTTCTTTAATAATTTGTGTTATTCTTGTCATTACTTCCCTCCATGAAAGGCTAACAAGTCTGCGATTGTTGAACGCATCTCACTACGCTGGACAATCACATCCACAAAGCCATGCTCCTGTAAAAATTCAGCCTTTTGGAAATTATCCGGCAACTGTTCCCGCACGGTTGACTCGATTACGCGACGACCTGCAAATCCCACAAGGGCTTGACTCTCTGCAATGATAATATCCCCTTCCATTGCAAATGAGGCCGTTACCCCACCTGTTGTAGGGTCTGTTAAAACTGTCAGATAAAACAAGCCTGCTTTTGAGTGTCTTTGAACAGCTGCAGAGATTTTAGCCATCTGCATCAAACTGACGATTCCTTCTTGCATCCGAGCACCACCAGAAGCTGTAAAGAGCACGACTGGGAGCTTTTCTTCTGTCGCTAATTCAAATAGGCGTGTAATCTTTTCACCGACCACAGAGCCCATAGAAGCCATGATAAAATTGGAATCCATAATACCAAGAGCGACTTTATGGCCCCCGATCTTTGCAGTTCCTGTTAACACAGCTTCATCAAGCCCTGTCAATTCACGAACAGTCGCCAATTTCTTCTTGTAGTTTGGAAACTTAAGCGGATCCTTGGTCTCAATACCCGTAAACAGTTCAATAAAGCTTCCTGGATCAATCGTCAATTGAAGTCGCTCAACCGCAGAGATGCGGAAGGTATAACCACACTTCGGACACAGACGTTCACTTCCTAGATCCTTTTGGTAAATGGTATGTTTACAGCCCGGACACTGAGAAAACAACTCATCTGGAACCTCTGGTTTCGGCTGAGGTGCTTCAATGGCCGACCGATTGGGATTAATTCGAATGTACTTATCTTTTTTAGAAAATAAAGCCATCAACTTCTCCTTACTTGGTAAAAGAACTTTGTAATTGTGCCCGTTCATTCCTTGTGAAAATGAATCTCACATTTACAAAGTTCATTTCTTATTGATTTTTCTGATAATTTGGTAAAAATGTCTCCATCAGAAAGGCGGTATCGTAATCACCAGCAATCACATTCGAATCTGAAATCAAATCCAATTGGAAATCACTGTTGGTCATTACACCGTCAATTTCCAACTCATAGAGGGCGCGTTGCATCTTCATCAAGGCATCGAAACGATTCTCTCCATGGACAATGATTTTGGCAATCATACTATCGTAGTAAGGTGGAATCGTATAGCCAGGATAGACTGCAGAATCCACGCGCAAGCCAACCCCTCCACTTGGAAGGTAGAGATTGGTGATCTTTCCTGGACTTGGTGCAAAGTTAAAGGCAGGATTTTCTGCATTGATCCGGCATTCAATCGCATGACCAGAAATTTTAATATCTTCTTGGCTTACAGATAATTCTTGACCAGCAGCAATTTTAATTTGCTCTTTCACGATATCAATTCCTGTGACAAATTCTGTCACGGGATGCTCGACTTGAACCCGAGTATTCATCTCCATGAAGTAAAATTCGCCTTTTCCTTCATCATAAAGAAACTCAATCGTCCCAGCATTTTCATAGCCAACAGATTCAGCTGCGCGGACGGCTGCAGAGCCGATTTGCTCTCGAATCGTCTTACCAATTGCTACGGATGGAGATTCTTCGAGAACCTTTTGGTTGTTTCTTTGAAGAGAACAATCCCGTTCACCCAAATGAACCACATGTCCAAATTGGTCAGCTAAGATTTGAACCTCAATATGACGAGCTGGGTAGATGACGCGTTCAAGGTACATAGCTCCATTGCCAAAGGCCGCCTTAGCTTCTGTCGAAGCAGATTCAAAAGCTGGAACTAGGTCCTCTGCCCGTTCTACTTTACGGATCCCTTTACCGCCACCTCCAGCTGATGCTTTCAGCATGACAGGATAGCCAATCCGATCGGCAACTACCAAGGCTTCTTCAGCTGTATGAACTTCACCATCTGATCCTGGAATAACAGGTACGCCTGCTTTGATCATTTGTGCTCGGGCATTAATTTTATCACCCATCATATCCATAACAGATCCTGATGGTCCGATAAACTTTATCCCGACTTCTTCACACATGGTGGCAAACTTCGAATTTTCACTCAAAAATCCAAATCCTGGGTGAATCGCTTCTGATCCAGTCAAAACAGCTGCAGATAAAACAGCATTCATGTTCAAATAAGACTCGGTTGACTTGGCAGGCCCAATACAAACTGCTTCATCCGCTAGTAAGGTATGCAAGGCTTCTTTATCAGCCGTTGAATAGACAGCGACTGTTTCAATTCCTAATTCACGAGCAGCTCGAATAATCCGGACCGCAATTTCACCACGATTCGCGATTAAAATTTTTCGGAACATAGAAACCTCCCTAGTTACCAATTGCAAATGTTAGAGTCCCGCTAGCAGCTAATTTCCCATCGACTTCCGCTTTTGCTTCCACGACCGCAATCGAACCACGACGCTTGACAAAGGTAGCCGTCATCACGAGCTGATCCCCCGGAACGACTTGTTTTTTAAATTTAACCTTATCCATTCCAGCATAAAAGACTAATTTCCCTTTATTTTCTGGTTTGGATAATTCTAAGACACCGGCAGTTTGTGCCAAGGCTTCCATAATGAGGACACCTGGCATAACTGGGTAGCTTGGAAAGTGCCCATTAAAGAAGGGCTCATTGATTGTCACATTCTTGATGGCTACAATCGTATCTTCGCTTGTTTCAAGGACGCGATCCACC
>CADFQU010000167.1 GCA_902836505.1 Streptococcaceae bacterium | reverse complement strand
CTCGATAGATGGTGCGTTGTCCACGACGAACTTCCATGATATCACGCGCCACATCTCCTCCTTGGAAGATATCGTCCAAAATCACGACTCCCCCAACTTCCAATCGTTTGAGAACTTCTGGAAGAAAGACGATGTACTTAGACTTAGCCGAATCCATAAAAATCAAGTCAAAGCGTTGCTCAATATGCTCCAGCAGGTCCACCGCGTCGCCTTCCAGGAGGGTGATTTGGTCACGCTGGTCAAAACGAGCAAAGTTTTCCTTGGCAAAACCAATCATTTCCTCATTGCGATCAATGGTCATAATCTTTGCATCAGGCACTTGCTCTGCCATCAAGAGGGCCGAAAAGCCGATCGCCGTCCCAATTTCTAAAATCGACTTGGGCTGCATGGTCTGCAAAAAGAGACGAAAGAAAGCAACCGTTTCATGAGGGATAATGGGAATATTTTCCCGACGAGCAAATTCTTCTAGCTCCTTTAAAGCATCGGTTACCGGTGCTTGGCGCTCCCGCATGAAGGAGACAATTTCCTCCTTCACAACCGGTCTGCGCATATTGTGGTTAGCATTTTTACTGTAAGACTCAACCATCTTAGGCCAATCCTAATTTTTCAACCAGGGCCTCAAATTCATTGAGACGACGTTCAAAGACTTCAAACGCTGCATTGAGATAGTCTTCTTTTTCCATATCGACACCCGCCTTGCGGATCACGTTGAGTGGATAATCAGAATTTCCGGCCTTCAAATACTCTAGGTATTTGTCCTTATCTTCCTGTGTTCCATGCACAATTTTCTCAGCCAAGGCAGAGGCTGCTGCAAAACCAGTTGAATATTGGAAAACATAGTAGTTATAGTAGAAATGAGGAATACGAGCCCATTCGTATTGAATTTCTGGGTTGTCTTCTTTTGAAAGACCATAGTATTTCTCGTTCAAGTTCGCATATAGCTCATTCAAGAATTCGCTGGTCAAGACTTGTCCTTCTTGATCGGCTTTGTGAATCGCATGTTCAAACTCCGCAAACTGGGTTTGACGGAAGACTGTACCACGGAAGCCATCCAAGAAATGGTTGAGAATGGCAAAACGCGTTTCATCATCTTCTACTTCTGCTAGCAATTGCTCAGTCAAGATATTTTCATTGGTTGTAGATGCAATCTCAGCAAGGAAGATAGAGTAGTCCCCATAGACATAAGGTTGAGTTTCACGGGTATAGCTGGAGTGCATACTGTGGCCAGTCTCATGCACCAAGGTGAAGAGATTGTCCAATGTATCTTGCCAGTTCAACAACATAAAGGCATTGGTGTCGTACGATCCACCTGAATAAGCACCTGAACGTTTTCCTTGGTTGACATGGACGTCGATCCAACGTTCAGTAAAAGCGCGCTTCACGCGGGATAGGTAGTCCTCACCAAGCACCGCCAAAGCCTGCTCAGATTTAGCAAGAGCTTCTTCGTAAGTGAACTTGTAATCAGTAGAAGACAGTGGCGTGTAGACATCATACATCTTCAAATCTTCAATTCCCAAGATTTTTGAGCGGAGTTTCACGTATCGTTGCAAGAGTGGCAAGTGCTTGTTCACCGCTTCTACCAAACTATCATAGACGCTTTCTGGGATAAAGTTAGCAGAAAGAGCTGCCTCACGCGCACTTGAGAATTTACGAACCTTAGCATTGTAATTGTGAACCTTGACGTTGGTCTGAAGAGTCTTAGCATAGGTGTGTTGGTACTGTTCGTAGACACCATACAAAGCCTGGTAAGCTTCCTTACGGACTTGGCGGTCCTTAGACTCTACCAAAGAGATATAGTTTCCATGGGTCAACTGTACTTCTTGGCCTCGGTCATCCTTCACCATCGGGAAGACGATATCTGCATTGTCCAAAATCTCAAAAGTTTCACCCGCTGCAGCGAAGATTTCACCCGCTCCTGCTAACAATTCTTCTTCTTTTTGAGAAAGGACATGCTCTTTGGTTTTGAGTAATTTATCAAAGTAATGAGCATAAGCTTCTAGGGCAGGGACTTCTTTCAAGAAGTTGGCATATTGCTCTTCGGTGATCTCCATAAATTCTGGTTCGTAGAAGGCAAAGGTCTCCCCTAAAAGGCTGTAAAGGGACATGGCTTTTGATTGGAATTCTTGGTATTTAGCTACGCGTGTGTCCTGGTCATTCTTCATGTGAGCGTAGACATAAACCTTCTCCAAACGACGGCTCAAGTCCAAATAAACTTCTGTGGTTTCTAATAGGTTGGCTGGAGAAGACAACAAAGAACCTGCAAAATGAGCAGCATCTTTAATGGCTGCAGCTAAGGCAGTTGCTTCTTCCTCCCAAGCTTGGTCTGTCGCAAAAATGGTCGACAAATCCCATTGGTATTTTTCATCAATTTCATTTCGTTGTTTTACCATTACAAAAATCCTCCAATGCTTCTATTCTATCATAATATTACCATTTGGGGGTATTTGATTGACAGAAATTTAAGCTTTCCAGTTCTGATAAAAACGAGGTGAATAAAGAGTCTGCGTCGCTTTCATTCCAGTTGAACGATAGTAGGTCATAAAGTTCTGATAATAGGCTTGCCAGTCTCCCCTAATCTGAATAAATTCCTAGACTTCAGTGGCCGACACAGGGGATAAAAGGCTTCCAAGTCCAACTCCAGGAGATGCTTTCCTTTCAGATAGAGTTGTTCTTGGAGGGCCATCCATTTAGGATGGCAGTAATACAGTTGTTGACGAAGATAGTCCTTAAACTGTCTGTCTAGAGGGACTGTCATTTGTTGCAAGCTCTGTTGGGCATAAGGCGTCCGCAAAACTTCTAACAGATTCCTTCCATAAAAAGGAAAATGTTGAGTCCGAAAATGAAGACGCCCTCGCAAGTCTTGATGAATGAGATAGTGGAGACGAACTTCCTGCTTCTCTAGGTCCAACTCCCAGAGATGAAAGCCCCTATTTTGACTAAAATAGACAAAACCTTCTTGCAGAGCAGATAGACTTTTCTTGAGCCATAAGTTCTTCCCTAACAACCAATAGACCTGATAGCCATGCTTGCGATAGGCATCGCTCCGTTCTTTTAAACGCTCCGTAGACAAGGAACTACATTGCACTTCTAAAGCAATCTTTTGATCTGGAAGGAGAACATCTGCAATCTGTTGGAGAGCCTTCAGAGGACTTTCCACTTCAGCTAGAGTGTTTTGCTTGGCCCATTGATAAAGCTCC
The DNA here is from genome assembly GCA_902836505.1 of Streptococcaceae bacterium. Taxonomy (GTDB): domain Bacteria; phylum Bacillota; class Bacilli; order Lactobacillales; family Streptococcaceae; genus Streptococcus. The sequence goes on along the minus strand of CADFQU010000167.1, from coordinate 443 downwards.
AGCTTTAACTCCAAATGCTCTGGACTCTCCGTTTCATGATGAAAGGAGCAAGCCTCTAGGCTAATGTGAGCAAAATGCGGACGCATCACAGGCCCTTTCTTTAAGATGACTTCCTTTCCACACAGGAGACAGAAAAAAGGACCTTCCTTTTTCATCGGGATCTTCTCCAAACAATTCCAACGATGTTGCTTTGCATCTGTCGCAATAAACATGTCATCACCTCCACTTATATAATTCGTAATAGGGGATACTTATATAAAGGAGACAGAAAAAAAGGAGGCAAGCTCCTTTTTTAGATATGATCTTATTTACATGTAAAGCGAATGTTCATCCATCCTAGACGAGACTTTACATAACGTCCCCCGCTTATTGATCTGACTCACTCGTTTTCTCGCCTGATGCCGGATTTGGAGTTTCCGATGATGGAGAGGTCCCATTTTCAG
>CADFQU010000166.1 GCA_902836505.1 Streptococcaceae bacterium | reverse complement strand
TAAAATCAATTCCTTCGTGATTCTCTAATTCGTCCAAAATGGAGCGAATTTCTGCGAAGAAAGACCGGCTCCGCATATCCACTACAAGAGCCAACTTATTGTTGTCCATCGACAGTTGAATCAGCTCAATAAATTTCGGCAAGAGAGCTGGTGGCATATTGTCGATGGTGAAATAGCCCATATCTTCAAAGGATTGAATGGCTACAGTCTTTCCTGCACCACTCATTCCTGTCACAATGACCAGTTGAATTGTTTTTTCTGTATCTGTCATCCTAATCACCTTTTCCTTACAAAAAAGGAGGAGACCATCATCTTTCCAGTTGGTCAGTCGATGGCTCTCACTCCAGCATTCTTATTTCCCGAATGCATTACTGTATTCAGACTATACTTCTGCAATGACTTCAATTTCAACTTTGACGTCGCGTGGCAAGCGAGCCACTTCTACTGCAGAACGTGCTGGAAATTCACTTGAAAATGCTGTTTTGTAGACCTCGTTAAAAGGTACAAAATCATTCATATCACTTAAGAAACAGGTTGTTTTCACCACGTGATCAAAGTCCGTTCCAGCTTCCTCAAGGATAGCAGCAATATTCTTCAAGACTTGTTGGGTTTGTTCTTGAATGGTTTCACCAACAATTTCACCTGTTTCTGGTGAAAGCGGAACTTGCCCACTTGCAAATAAGAGATTGCCCACAATTTTTCCTTGAACATAAGGTCCAATTGCTGCTGGTGCTTTGTCTGTGTGAATTGTTTTTGCCATTTCCTTCTCCTGATTCCTAATTTTCACTGGATGTTGCTAATTTTTCCCGTTCTAACCGTAACTTACGATTGGGATTCAGCTTATTAAAGAGTTCTTCCAATTTTTCTGCATTCCAAACGTCTGCAGCAGAGACAAAATTTCCGTCTTTATCACGAAAGGATATAGGTTTATCTCCCATCTTCTTCTCCTCTTTAGCTCTAACTAGTCAACAAATTCAAATTCAAATTTACCGATTCGAACGATATCGCCGTCCTTAGCACCACGTGCTCGAAGGGCTTCATCGACACCCATTCCCCGCAATTGACGCGCAAATTTCATGACAGACTCGTCGCGATCAAAATTGGTCATATTGAAGAGCTTCTCTAGCTTATCACCTGACAAGATCCAAGAAGCATCATCATCGCGATTGATCTCGAAGGCTGGTTGGTCCTCATCAAAGCCGTAGTAGACTTCTTCTTGTGCCATATCTTCTTCCGTATAGAGCAAGAATTCTGGTGTTTTGTCTAACAAGTCTGCTGTTGCTTCTAACAAGTTGTCCAAACCTTGATGCGCCAAACTAGAGATTGGGAAGATCTGTGGCAGATCATCAAACTCGTCGTAGTTGGCCGCCAATTTTTTCTTGAACTCTTTCAAATTTTCCTGGCTCTCTGGCATATCCATCTTATTCGCCACGATAATCTGTGGTCGCTCCATCAAGCGAAGATTATAGGTTTCAAGCTCCTTGTTGATTTGAACGTAATCTTCATAAGGATCGCGTCCTTCACTCGCTGACATATCGATGACATGCAAGATGACACGGGTGCGCTCGATGTGACGAAGGAACTGAGTCCCCAGTCCGACCCCTTGGCTAGCCCCTTCAATCAATCCAGGAAGGTCTGCTACTGCAAAGGATTCACCTGACGGCGTCCGAACCATACCCAAGTTTGGAACGATGGTTGTAAAATGATAGGCCCCAATTTTTGGCTTAGCAGAAGTAATCACACTGAGAAGAGTTGATTTCCCTACTGATGGGAAGCCAACCAAACCAACGTCTGCCAAGACTTTGAGTTCTAATTCGAGTTCGCGTTCCTGACCCGGTTCCCCATTTTCTGAAATCTCAGGTGCTGGATTTTTAGGAGTTGCAAAACGGATATTTCCGCGTCCTCCACGTCCGCCATGGGCTACAATATATTCTTGCCCATTTTCAACCAAGTCGGTAATGACCTTACCAGTCTCCGCATCTCGGACAGTCGTTCCTTGGGGAACTCGTACATAGAGATCTTCTGCTCCCCGTCCGTGCATCCCTTTGGTCATTCCCTTTTCCCCATTTTGGGCTTTGAAATGCCGGTTATAGCGGAAGTCCATCAGCGTGCGCAAGCCTTCGTCTACAACGAAAATGACATTGCCTCCGCGTCCACCATCACCACCCCAAGGGCCACCATTGGGAACATACTTTTCACGGCGAAAGGCCACCATGCCATCGCCGCCATTTCCAGCCTTGACCTTAATCTTGGCTGTATCTAAAAACATACTCATAGTTTATCGTTTTCCTTTTATAACCAAGTGTTGCTTGGTAGTCCCTTAGTAGGATAGTGCACCCAAAGCTGCAGCAAAGATTGCTCCGACCGTTACAATCAACATAATTACAATGACCAGCATAGTCAATTTTTCAAAGAAAGTTTTTTTGCGTTTTCCGTTGTCTCCAAAAGCCACGTTTTTTACCTCTATTACAATAAATTCATTAGCCCTATTTTACCACGAAAAAGGGCATTTTTCAAACATCCACCTTTTACAAGAAAGATAGTTAATTTATGGCAGGTTTTTTTACAACCATACTTTTGCATATTTATTTCTAGCATCCAATTAAAAAAGACTGGAGTAATTTCCAGCCTTTTAAAAACGAGGATTATTTTGTTAGCTTCTTAGATCGTAACACAGTAAAACCAACCGCACAGCCCAAGATACCGACCAGGATAATCACAGGCGTCATCTTTTCACCTGTACGAGGAAGGACTTTTTTCTTCCCTGTTTTTGGAGTTTCTTCTTTGACAGAAGTTGATGATGAATTTGATGACTTCGGTTCTGTTTGGGATTTAGATGGCTCTGGATCTGGATTTGGTTTTGGATCCGGTTGAGGGTTAGATGGCTTTGGATCTGGATTTGGCTTTGGATCTGGATTTGGTTTTGGATCCGGTTGAGGGTTAGATGGCTCTGGATCTGGTGTCGGTGGTGTTTGTTCTTTCTCACCCAATCCTTCGCCAGAACCTGATTCCAATCTCACTTCTCGTGTTAAGCTACGTGGCTCAGGGAAATTGGTTGCTGTCCATGTCAAAGTGTTATGAACGAGATCACCAACTTTTGTACCAGGAGCTACTTTAGTAGAGTATTCAATGTACATTGGCCAATGGTAGTTATCTCCAAATTCAATAGTAAATCCTGTGATCTGACCAGCTGCATTCTTGTCGAAGACAGCTTTTTTACTGAAATTATCTAAAACTGGCAGAGATAAAATATGGGATTCGTTTCTAATTTCACCATATACTGGACTAAAGCGAACCGCACGGAAACTACCTTCTACCAGTGTCAAACCATCTCCAAATTGATCCTTAATGACCATTCCACGAAGTATATCTTGACGAGCATTTAAGATAATCCGCCATTTTACAATCGTTGGATCTGTTTGGTCTTGGTAGCCATATTTCATTTCATAGTCACCAGCTTGGCCATCTGTTTTTTCGTAGTTTAATGAAAAATCTGTATTACCAAATTTAAAGGTCAGTGGGGATGTTTTGGTAACAACTTCTGGATCAACTTTCACATCAAAACGTAAAGAAACGCGTTTATTGAGGGGGTGTGAAGCAAAGTAATCGTTAAATGTAACCGTTACGGTCTTGTTTGCCG
>CADFQU010000165.1 GCA_902836505.1 Streptococcaceae bacterium | reverse complement strand
CCATAAATTGACTGGCTGTTTGCTCAACGTTTTTGTCTGAGTGATTCTTCAGTGTCAGAATAGTAGCATTCTGGCTAGCCTCTTTACCAAAAGCATTTCTGTAAGTAGTTTCATTCATAAAGATGAAGTGACCCATATACATTTCAGAAATACCAGCAACTTTGAGTTTGATATCCTTGTCTTGGCTATTTTGAACGGTTAACTCATCCCCTACAGAAACACCAGCTAAGTCTGCCAATTTCTCAGAAATAATAATCCCTTTGTCGGTCAATTCGAGTTTTTGACCAGTTTCACGATTATTGAGCTTGATGTAATGTTGTAGAGTTTCTTGATCCTTGTCTTTGACCACAAGGGTTGTGATATCTTGACGATCGTTATTATTTCCTGCCACTTTTGAAAGCATTTCGTAATGAATAGAAAGATGTTCCTTGACCTTGCTATCGTTAATTAATTTTTGGATATTTTCCTTTTCCTGCTCATCCAGATGATCCTTGTTTGCGACAATCATATCATAGCGAATGATGTTAGGGAATTGGCGTGTGTTAAGGTCTCCGATAGAAGAACGAATACCGAGTCCAGCGAAGAGAAGTGCGATGGAACCGCAGACACCAAAAATAGTCATGAACATCCGTTGCTTGTAGCGGAAAATATTACGGGCAGTGACTTTTTGTGTAAAGTTCATCCGGTTCCAAAGTGGGGTGATGCGCTCCAGAAGAATCTTAGAACCAGATGTTGGAGGTTTTGGAAGAAGAAGTTGGGCTGGCTTTTCTCCTAATTCGCGCTTGGCTACCATGAAAGCAGGAAGAACTGTGGACAAAAGACCAAGCACAATAGCTAGAAGAGTCTTAAATGGATAAAAGTGTAACTCAATCGGTGCGAGGAGGATTCGCTCTTTATAACTATTGTATATGATAGTTGGAAGGAGAATGTGACCTGCAGCAACCCCAATAGCAGTACCAATCATACTTGTCACAAATCCATAAATAATAAATTTACGGATGATGTCCTTGTTTTGGTAACCGAGAGCTTTGAATGTCCCTGCCTTAATCCGTTCTTCTTCGACGAAGCGTCCCATTGTTACAAAGGTAACCAAGGCAGCAATAAAGTAGAGGATAACAGGGAAGATATTACTGAGGTTCTGAAAAACAGAAGCGTTGGTCTCATATGAAACGTACCCTTCTGACCAAGGAGCTTCACGACGTGTGTAGACATCGTAGCTTGGTTCAGCAATGCTATCGAGTTTTTCTTGAGCTTCCTTTATTTGCTCCTTCTTTTCAGCGATTTCATCTTGTGCTTGTGTCAATTGTCCCTGGACAAGAGGATTCTTATCCTGACCGCTCGCTTTTGCTTGTTCTAGTTTCTTGTTAAGTTCAGTCTCTGCCGTTTGAAGTTGACTTGTTTGTTGGTCAATCTCAGCCTGTGGATCAGCTTTTAATTCTTTCAAACGGTTAGCAGGCTGATCTTTCACTAATTTTTCGAGCTCATCCTCGTGTTTGGAAACCTTGTCAGTGTAATCCTGGGTATAGGGGTTAGCAGTACGGACGTCATTGTAAGCTAAGCGTGCAATCATGTAGACATCGGAATCAAAACTAGATTCAGGAACAACCGCATACCCTTTGAGTTCCCCACTACCAGCTGTCGATGAACCGAGATCAACACTTGATAAGATTTCAGATGACTGAACAAAGCCAGTGATGGTAAAGGTGTGTTCTTTTAAGACATCCTTACCATTGTCACCCTCTTTTTCAGAAAACGAGATCTTGTCACCTATCTTATATTTGTCTTGATAGACTGAAGAAAGAGCAATTTCACCTTGCTTACTTGGAAGTTTTCCTTTTACAACCTCATAAGTTGAGATATCTTTTGGTTTTGAAAATAGTCGAAAGGCATCAGTGGAGTCTTTCAGAACGACATCTTTAAAGTAACCGTACTCAATGTTTGCCTCTGAAGAGACTTGATTTAGGAGGTCTTGATCCGACTGGTTAAGTCCATAGCTACCAGTAACTGTGAGGTCAGCAGTTTGGTGTTTAGTGAAATAGCTTGTTCCCGTGTGTTGCATATCAGGTGTCGTCACCTTTAGACCCACAAGAGCGAAAGAACCCAAGGCCATGAGTGAAGCAATAGAAACCACCCGTCCTTTAGAACTAGAGAAAGACTTTCTGACATCTTTCCAATAAGTTTTACGATTCATGAGATATCCTTTCTAGTATTCGAGGCTATCAATATCTTGTGGAGTTGCATTGAGTTCAATACTTTGAACACGCGCATCATGCATACGAATCACACGATCTGCAATCGGAGCAAGCGCTCCATTGTGAGTGACAATGATAACAGTAGCTCCTTCATTGCGAGCCTTATCTTGGAGAATCTTCAAGACCTGTTTTCCAGTATTGTAATCCAGGGCTCCTGTAGGTTCGTCACATAGGAGAATTTTAGGACTTTTTGCGACGGCGCGAGCAATAGCTACTCGTTGTTGTTCACCACCAGACAATTGTGCAGGGAAGTTGTTGATGCGTTTCCCAAGACCAACATCAATCAAAGTTTGTTCCGCATCTTTAGCATCCGCAACAATTTCAGAAGCCAACTCTACATTTTCTTTGGCCGTTAAGTTTGAGACCAAGTTATAGAATTGAAAGACGAATCCGACATCGTCTCTGCGATAAGCTGTTAATTGCTTCGCATTATAATTGGAGATGTCCTTCCCATCGATAATGACTTTTCCTTCATCGTTGGTATCCATACCACCAAGAATATTGAGAACAGTTGATTTTCCTGCCCCAGAAGAACCGAGTATAATCACTAACTCCCCTTTTTCAATCTCGAATGTGATATCATTGTTTGCGATGATTTCTACATCACCTGTTTTATAACGTTTGTAACTATGTTTCATTTCAATATAAGCCATGTGTATTTGTCTCCTTTAAAAATTATCAGCTGCTAAAACGACAACCTGTTGAATAATTACGAAGGTTATTTTATGATTTTTTTTATACGATTGCTACAACAGAAAACAACAATGTGTTGAAATAAGGATACGAAAATGGTATTAATAAATGAAAATCCTTGATGATGGTTGACAATTACAAAAATCAAGATATACTTTAATCAACAATATGTAGAAACAAGGGGTTTGTATGCAGCAGAGACAAACGACAACTAAGTCAGATATTAAAGAAGCCTTCATTCAGCTTTTGGCTACAAAAAGTTTAGAGGATATAACGATTAGTCAGTTAACTAAAAAAGCGGGTGTTAACCGCTCGACATTTTATCTGCACTACCTAGATAAACAGGATTTTTTAGAGCAATTAAAAGAAGAAACCATAACGACGGTTCGTATGATTTTAAGGAAAGAAACCTTTTATCCCAAAGAAGCCTTAGAAGCCATCTTGTCTCATTTTCAAGAGAACAGTGCTTTTTTTGTTGAAATTGCAAAAAATCCAAGCTTTCGTTTTGCAGACAACATTCGTTCTTTTATTTTGGGTATGATTGAGTCAACGCTACGTTCTCGACCAGTCATTGTGGCAGCTTATCAAATGCCAGAGCGCTATGCTATTACCATGTATGTTTCTGGTTTGACAGGCCTTATCGTCGACTGGATTATCAATGGGACTCAAGAAAGCCCCCAACAATTGACCAAAATTATACTGGATTCTCCAGG
>CADFQU010000164.1 GCA_902836505.1 Streptococcaceae bacterium | reverse complement strand
TCAACATTTCAGGAATCAAGAACCAAGACTTCGTCCAACAATACCACGGCAATGGTCTCGAACTTCTCCAAAGAGGTTCTGAGCTTGCAGATTGCATTTACCAAAGCATTTTAGAAAGCCTATCCTAAACCGATCAATCAACTTTATAACTTCAATACCTACAAAGAAAGAAGGGATTCTATGGTTTTATCGGATATTGAAATTGCCAATTCTGTCCAAATGAAGCCCATCACGGAAATCGCTGCTGAACTTGGATTAACCGAAGAAGATATCTCACTCTACGGAAAGTACAAGGCAAAAATCGATAGCAATCAACTGGAACAACTAAAGGATAAGGAAGATGGCAAGCTGATCCTCGTGACAGCTATCTCTCCTACTCCTGCCGGAGAAGGAAAAACAACCACCTCTGTTGGTCTAGTAGATGCCCTCTCTGCTATCGGTGAGAATGCCGTCATTGCTCTCCGTGAACCTTCTCTTGGCCCTGTCTTTGGAATCAAAGGTGGTGCTGCCGGTGGTGGTTATGCCCAAGTGGTTCCTATGGAAGACATCAACCTTCACTTTACAGGTGACTTCCATGCCATTGGGATTGCCAACAACCTGCTTGCAGCCTTGATTGACAATCATATTCACCACGGTAATGAGTTGGGCATCGATTCTCGTCGCATCACCTGGAAACGAGTGGTCGACATGAACGACCGTCAACTCCGCCATATTGTCGATGGCCTTCAAGGAAAAACAAACGGAGTGCCTCGTGAAGATGGTTTCGACATCACGGTGGCGTCTGAAATCATGGCTATTCTCTGTCTCTCAGAAAATATCCTTGACTTAAAAGAACGCCTCGATCGCATCATTATCGGTTACAACTACCAAGGACAGCCGGTGACAGCCAAAGACCTCAAAGCTGGTGGTGCTATGGCCGCTGTTCTCAAAGATGCCATTCATCCGAACTTGGTACAAACATTAGAACATACTCCTGCTATCATCCACGGCGGTCCATTTGCCAATATCGCCCATGGCTGTAACAGTGTGTTAGCTACCAAGTTGGCTCTCAAATATGCAGACTACGTTGTTACAGAAGCTGGCTTCGGAGCAGACTTAGGCGCTGAAAAATTCATCGACATCAAGTGCCGCATGGCAGGACTCAAACCTTCTGCCGTTGTCCTCGTCGCAACCATCCGAGCTCTCAAGATGCATGGTGGAGTTGCAAAAGCGGACTTAGCTACAGAAAATGTCCAAGCCGTTATCGATGGTCTTCCAAACCTCGACAAACACTTGGCCAACATCCAAGAAGTCTATGGCCTGCCTGTAGTAGTTGCCATTAACAAATTCCCGCTGGATACAGAAGCGGAACTTGAAGCTGTCTATGAATCTTGTAAGAAACGCAATGTAGATGTTGTCATTTCAGATGTCTGGGCGAATGGTGGAGCTGGTGGCCGTGACTTGGCTGAAAAAGTCATTCAACTAGCTCAAGAAGAAAACCACTTCTCTTATGTCTATGACGAAGAAGACAGCATTGAAACGAAATTGACCAAGATTGTCACAAAAGTTTATGGTGGAAAAGGCATCAGCCTAACACCAGCTGCCAAGCGCGAACTCAAAGAATTGGAAGCTCTTGGATTTTCAAACTACCCAATCTGTATGGCCAAGACGCAATACTCCTTCTCCGATGATGCGAAAAAGATCGGTGCACCGAAAGATTTCACTGTCAAAATCAGTAACCTTAAGGTAGCTGCAGGGGCTGGCTTTATCGTAGCTCTCACCGGAACGATTATGACCATGCCTGGTCTACCTAAAGTTCCAGCCAGTGAAAAGATTGATATCGATGCCCACGGCAATATTACTGGTCTCTTTTAAGAAAGAGGACGTCCTATGGTGACTATCCTTCATCTCACCCCCGCAGATTATCAAATTTCTACTTGGTCTGGTGGTCAAACCACCCAACTCTTCCTCTCTCCAAAAGAGGGAAGTTATCCAGATCGGACCTTTGATTTTCGTCTCTCTACTGCAACGGTGGAGGTTGAAAAAAGTGACTTTACCGATCTCACTGGTTACCACCGAATCTTGATGCCTCTGACTTCATCGATTACACTCACCCATCAACATAAAGAAGTGGTTTTAAAGCCCTTTCAAAGCTACTTCTTTGACGGGGGAGATCCCGTATCTAGCCAAGGAACCTGTCAAGATTTTAATCTCATCTATAAACCTTCCTATCAGGGGCATATGAGTGCTATATCCCCAAATGAAAGTGTCACGAGCCAGAGTCGCTATCAATTGATCTATGCTCTCTGTCCACTAACACTTGAATGGAAAAAGGGACAACTTTACTCCCTCCAAACTCACGAGCTCCTGTTTATCGAACAAGCATCTCCTCTTCAAGAGATGACAATTACGTTTTCACCCCTTCAGTCCGGGGAGCAACCGATTGCTATCTGGACTGCGCTAAGATAATGTTTTAAAGGAGAGACATTATGAACGGAGCACATAAACAGTCGATTGAGGAACAAGAAAAAGCGAAATTCAGCTTTAGCGGTGCCACTCTATACGGTATCAATGCCGTCATCGGATCTGGTATCTTCCTTTTACCTCAAAAAATTTATGCCGGTTTAGGACCAGCTTCCCTAGCTGTCATGTTTGGGGTAGCTATTCTTGTCATGCTACTATCAGCCTGTCTGGCTGAAACGGCTGGCTACTTTGATAAAAACGGTGGAGCCATGCAATACTCAAAAGCAGCTTTCGGTGACTTTGTCGGCTTTAATGTCGGAATTCTCGGTTGGGCCGTTACCGTTATCGCTTGGGCTGCTATGCTAGCTGGTTTTGCCAAAATCTTCATCATTACCTTCCCAGCATTCGAAGGCTACAACCTACCGATTAGTATCGTTATGTTGGTTCTCTTGAGTCTTATGAACATCGCCGGTCTGAAAACATCTAAGATGTTCACTCTGACAGCTACTGTTGCAAAATTAATCCCAATTGTCCTCTTCTCTCTCTTCGCCATCTTCTTTATTTCTGGTGGCGTGAGCAAGGGCAACTTCACACCTTTCCTTCAATTGGAAAGTGGTTCAAATCTCTTCAGTGCTATTTCTAGTACCGCCGTTTACATCTTCTACGGTTTCATTGGATTTGAAACCATGTCCATCGTTGCAGGAGAAATGCGCAACCCTGAAAAGAACGTTCCCCGTGCTATTTTAGGATCTATCAGTATCGTCTCAGTTCTCTACATGTTGATCATCGCAGGAACAATCGCTATGCTTGGTGGACGCATTATGCAAACTGGCGCACCTGTACAAGACGCATTTGTTGAAATGATTGGCCCTATCGGTGCTCCTCTTGTTTCATACGGTGCCCTCATTTCAATCGCCGGTCTCAACATCGGCGAATCCATCATGGTTCCTCGTTTCGGTGCTGCCCTAGCAGACGAAAAACTCTTGCCAGCAGGTCTTGGAAAAACAAACTCTAAGAATGCTCCAGTCATTGCCATTATCATTTCCGGTGCCTTTGCATTCTTACTCTTGTTATCTGGATCTTTCGAATCGTTAGCAACTTTCAGTGTTGTCTTCCGTTTCTTCCAATATATTCCAACTGCTTTAGCAGCCATCAAACTCAGAAAAATGCACCCAGACAAGAAGGTTACCTTCCGAGTACCATTTGGTCCCGTCATCCCAGTTTTAGCTGTTGTGATCAGTATCTTGATGATTG
>CADFQU010000163.1 GCA_902836505.1 Streptococcaceae bacterium | reverse complement strand
AAATATCGTAGGCTGTTTTTAGAATAAAGAAGGTAATAACGATGGCCACTAATTGGTCCACAATCGGATAGTTAAGAGCACTAGCTCCAATCGCAACAGAGGTTCCTAAAGAAGTGACCACGTCAGACAGGTTGTCTTTAGCAGCAGCATTGAGGGCCTTGGATTGGGCTTTCTTAGCTAAAGTGCGGTTATATAGATAGACTGCAAACATGACTAGGGCTGACCCAACTCCGACAATGGCCCCTAAAGGATCAATGACCGATGTTTCCCTGCTGAGGATTTTTTGAACCGTATCACGTAAGACATCAAAGCCCACATAAAACATGATGATGGAAGTCACCAGACTAGCTAGATCTTCAATTTTCCAATGACCAAATCGGTGGTCGCGGTCAGCTGGCTGGCGGGCCATGCGAATGCCGATGAGAAGGGCGACATTGCTGATTATATCTGATAAGTTATTAAAACCATCAGCAACCAAACTGGAGGAGTGAAGCAGGTGGCCGGTTGCTAACTTAGCAGCGGAGAGAATCAGGTAGGCTACAATACTGATCAGGGCTCCACGTTCGGCAAGTTTTAAATTACTTTGTGATTGATTCACTGATAACTCCTCCAGACTTCTGTAGATTTCCTCATAAGCGGTTGTTGAAGAGGAAAAAATCGTTCTTCTTAAGGCTTTATTATAGCTTTTTTGAGTGCAAAATTCAAATGAAGTCGACCATTTTCCAAATGAGAAAGGGCGAAAATGTGGTATAATAGAACGATTGAAAGAATGAGGAGAATGAGATGAATCCTTTATTGAAAGGTATGAATGATCGCCAGGCAGAGGCGGTCCAAACGACAGAAGGTCCCCTCTTGATCATGGCGGGGGCTGGTTCTGGTAAGACACGTGTCTTGACCCATCGGATTGCTTACTTGATCGATGAAAAAATGGTCAATCCTTGGAATATTTTGGCCATTACCTTTACCAATAAGGCTGCTCGCGAGATGAAGGAGCGGGCTTATCAGTTGAATCCGGCGACCCAAGATTGCTTGATTGCCACCTTCCACTCCATGTGTGTGCGCATTCTTCGCCGAGATGCAGATCACATTGGTTACAATCGCAACTTTACTATTGTTGATCCGGGTGAGCAACGAACCTTGATGAAGCGCATCTTGAAGTCCTTGAATTTGGATCCTAAGAAATGGAATGAACGAACCATTTTGGGGACTATTTCCAATGCCAAGAATGACCTGATTGATGAAGTGGCTTATGCTGCTCAAGCGGGGGATATGTACACCCAAATCGTCGCCAAGTGTTATGAGGCTTACCAAAAGGAATTGCGTCAGTCAGAAGCAGTGGACTTTGATGATTTGATCATGCTGACCTTGCGTCTCTTTGACCAGCATCCTGATGTGCTGACCTATTACCAACAGAAGTTCCAATACATCCATGTGGATGAGTACCAAGATACCAACCATGCCCAATACCAATTAGTCAAACTACTAGCTTCACGCTTTAAAAATATCTGTGTGGTTGGGGATGCTGACCAGTCTATTTATGGTTGGCGGGGAGCGGATATGCAAAATATCTTGGATTTCGAAAAGGATTATCCTGATGCCAAGGTCGTTTTGTTAGAGGAAAATTATCGTTCCACTAAAACTATCCTACAAGCAGCTAACGATGTCATCAAAAATAATCGTAACCGTCGTCCTAAGAATCTCTGGACTCAAAATGCTGACGGCGAAGAGATTGTCTATTACCGGGCTAATGATGAGCAGGATGAAGCGGTCTTTGTGGCCAAAACCATTGAAGAGCTCAGTCGGAAAGCTAACTATAAATACCGTGATTTTGCGGTTCTCTACAGGACCAATGCCCAATCTCGGACCATTGAAGAAGCACTGCTCAAGTCCAATATTCCTTATACCATGGTAGGGGGTACCAAGTTCTACAGCCGGAAAGAAATTCGAGATATCATTGCTTATCTGAACTTGATTGCCAACCTCAGTGACAATATCAGTTTTGAGCGGATTATCAATGAACCCAAGCGGGGGATCGGACCGGGTACGGTGGAGAAGATTCGTGATTTTGCCCAAATACAAGGTTCTTCACTCCTGGATGCTTCAGCCAATATCATGCTCTCTGGCATCAAAGGAAAAGCGGCCCAAGCCATCTGGGACTTTGCCAATCTCATTCTTGATTTGAGAGAAAAATTGGACCAGCTGACCATTACAGAGTTGGTCGAAGAAGTCCTTGACAAGACGGGTTATATGACAGCCTTAACCAATCAGGGGAATTTGGAAAGTCAGGCCCGCATCGAGAATATCCAAGAGTTCCTATCTGTTACCAAGAATTTTGATGAAAACGGGGAAACCGTCGAAGACGAAACAGGTGTGGAAACATTGAGTCGTTTCTTGAATGATTTGGCCTTGATTGCCGATACAGACGATGGAGCCCAAGAGACCTCAGAAGTGACCTTGATGACTCTTCACGCGGCTAAAGGCTTGGAGTTTCCAGTTGTCTTCTTGATTGGGATGGAAGAAAATGTCTTTCCACTTAGTCGTGCGGCTGAGGATCCAGATGAGTTGGAAGAAGAGCGTCGTTTGGCTTACGTGGGGATCACGCGGGCAGAGAAGGTTCTCTTCTTGACCAATGCCAATTCTCGTTTGCTCTTTGGGCGGACCAGCTACAACCGTCCGACGCGCTTTATCAATGAAATTAGCTCAGATTTGTTAACCTACCAAGGATTGGCCCGTCCAGTCAACACTAGTTTTAAGGCATCTTATAGCAATGGTGGCGGAACGACCTTTGGAAAAGGAATGAGCCTGTCGCAAGCCCTTCAAGAGCGCAAGAGACAAGCAGCCCCAAGCACCCTCACGTCCTCAAGCCTTCCCTTTGGCAATGGCAACCAAGCTGGTGCCAAAGAAAGTGTCGCTTGGTCCATTGGTGACATTGCAATTCATAAGAAGTGGGGAGAAGGAACCGTCCTTGAAGTCTCAGGTAGTGGCAATACTCAAGAACTCAAGATTAACTTCCCGGAAGTGGGTCTCAAGAAACTCTTGGCCAGCGTCGCTCCGATTGAAAAGAAATAAACTGAAACCAGTAAGCCTAGCTTGCTGGTTTTGTCCTTTTATCAACTTCCCTTAGGTGAGGGCGGACGGTAGCGACTCCCTTTGGGATTCCATACCTTAGATTTGAGCCTAACGTCTCAAATCTACCGAGCAGGAGAAATAAATCTGTTTCTCCTGCTTTTCTCACAGCGAGAAGTTTCAATGGTCATCGTTCTGCTTTCTCAAATGCTTTCATTTACTCTATTCATTGCCATAAACTTGATTGTGGAGGGAAATAGTAGGAGCAAGCTTTGTTTGCTGGTTTTGATTTTACTGGTAGCATGATATAATATACTAAGAATAGAGAAAGAGGCAGGCTATGAACGAAATCAAGTGCCCCAACTGTGGGGAAGTTTTTACAGTTAATGAAAGTCAATACAGCGAGCTCTTGTCACAGGTACGGACAGCTGAGTTTGACAAGGAAATTCATGAGCGAATTCGGCAAGAGTTGGCATTAGCTGAGCAAAAGGCCCTTAATGAGCAGCAAGAGAAGTTAGCCAAGAAGGATCAAGAAATTGCCCAGTTACAAAACCAGATTCAACAGTTTGATACTGAAAAAGAATTGGCCAAAAAAGAGGTGGAGCAAACAGCTAGCCAAAGCCTGCTAGAGAAAGAAA
>CADFQU010000162.1 GCA_902836505.1 Streptococcaceae bacterium | reverse complement strand
CTATCACATACGATAAAAAGCTCGGTTTTCAGTTACCAAAGAAACGTAAGTATGTTGCGAAGACCCAAATCATACGAATTCCCGTGGATAGAGGAGAGGTTTTCTCGGATCAAGAAATGAATGACTATATAAACGAAAGGAACGGTCATGATAGATAGAAAAGTAAATAACAAATTTAAACTGGTCTCCAAATACCAACCGTCTGGGGATCAACCGCAGGCCATTGAGCAGTTGGTGGATAATATCGAGGGGGGCGAGAAAGCCCAAATCCTGATGGGGGCAACTGGTACGGGGAAGACCTATACCATGAGCCAGGTCATTGCCCAGGTCAATAAACCGACCCTGGTCATCGCCCACAATAAAACGCTAGCAGGCCAGCTCTATGGGGAGTTCAAGGAATTCTTTCCAGAGAATGCTGTCGAGTACTTCGTCTCTTACTACGATTACTACCAGCCAGAAGCCTATGTGCCATCGAGTGATACCTATATCGAAAAAGATAGCTCGGTCAATGATGAGATTGACAAACTTCGTCACTCTGCAACCTCCGCTCTATTAGAACGAAATGACGTCATTGTCGTCGCGTCTGTTTCCTGTATCTATGGTTTGGGGTCGCCTAAGGAATACGCGGATAGCGTAGTGAGCCTGCGCCCGGGCCTGGAGATTTCTCGGGATAAACTGCTGAACGACTTGGTGGATATCCAGTTTGAGCGCAATGACATCGACTTTCAACGGGGCAAATTCCGTGTCCGTGGCGATGTGGTGGAGATTTTCCCAGCTTCTCGTGATGAGCATGCTTTTCGGGTTGAGTTTTTTGGTGATGAGATTGATCGTATCCGCGAGGTGGAGGCTCTAACCGGTCAAGTTCTCGGTGAAGTAGACCATTTGGCGATATTCCCAGCCACTCACTTCGTGACCAATGATGACCATATGGAAGTGGCCATTGCCAAGATTCAGGCTGAACTGGAAGAGCAGTTAAAGGTCTTTGAAAAAGAAGGCAAGCTCTTGGAAGCCCAACGCCTGAAGCAGCGGACCGAGTACGATATTGAAATGTTGCGAGAGATGGGCTACACCAATGGGGTGGAGAACTATTCCCGTCACATGGATGGTCGGAGTGAAGGAGTGCCACCGTACACCCTTTTGGACTTTTTCCCAGAAGATTTCCTCATTATGATTGACGAAAGCCACATGACCATGGGCCAAATCAAGGGCATGTACAATGGAGACCGCTCCCGCAAGGAGATGTTGGTCAACTATGGTTTTCGTCTGCCTTCGGCCTTGGACAACCGTCCTCTGCGTCGTGAGGAGTTTGAAAGCCATGTCCACCAGATCGTCTATGTGTCAGCGACACCGGGTGATTATGAGATGGAACAAACGGATACCATCATCGAGCAGATCATTCGTCCGACTGGTCTTCTAGATCCTGAGGTGGAAGTACGCCCTACCATGGGACAAATGGACGATCTCTTGGGTGAGATCAATGCGCGTGTGGAACGTGGAGAGCGGACCTTTGTCACGACCTTGACTAAGAAGATGGCTGAAGACTTGACGGACTACTTCAAGGAAATGGGCGTCAAGGTCAAATACATGCACTCGGACATTAAGACCTTGGAGCGGACAGAAATCATCCGTGATTTGCGTTTGGGAGTCTTTGATGTCTTGGTCGGAATCAACCTTCTTCGTGAAGGAATTGACGTGCCAGAAGTCAGTCTAGTTGCCATTCTCGATGCGGATAAGGAAGGTTTCCTTCGTAATGAACGGGGACTGATCCAGACCATTGGTCGTGCTGCCCGTAATAGTGAAGGCCATGTCATCATGTATGCGGACACCATGACCCAGTCTATGCAAAAAGCTATCGATGAAACGGCTCGTCGTCGTCAGATTCAGATGGCCTATAACGAAGAGCATGGCATAGTGCCACAAACCATCAAGAAGGAAATCCGTGACCTGATCTCTGTTACCAAGTCGGTGGCCAAGGAAGAAGACAAGGAAGTGGATATCACCAGTCTCAACCGCCAAGAGCGCAAAGAACTGGTCAAGAAACTGCAAGGCCAAATGCAAGAAGCCGTCGAAGTGCTTGATTTTGAGTTGGCAGCACAGATCCGCGATATGATGTTGGAAGTCAAGGCCTTGGATTAGATGGGATAAAACGAATGAAGATTATCATTAAAACAATGGAAACTCCTGAAGAGATAGAAGGTAAGTCCCTTGTTCACTGGCAAACGTGGAGAGAGGCTTATGACGACCTTTTGCCTGCAGAATTTCAGGAGACGATGACATTAGATAGATGTCGTTTCTTTAGTCAAAAGTATCCAGAAAATACCTTGATTGCAATGGATGGAAAGAAGGTCGTTGGATTTATCAGTTATGGAAACTTTCGTGATGAGACTATTCA
Organism: Streptococcaceae bacterium; assembly: GCA_902836505.1. Lineage (GTDB taxonomy): Bacteria > Bacillota > Bacilli > Lactobacillales > Streptococcaceae > Streptococcus. The sequence continues at coordinate 1,330 of CADFQU010000162.1, read as the reverse complement.
AGCTGGTGAAATTATTGCCTTATATGTCTTAAAAGACTATTACGGAAAAGGTATTGCTCAGAAATTAATGAAGGAAGCTTTGAGGACTCATGATCATTTTTCTGAAATTTATTTATGGGTATTGAAAGATAATAAGCGAGCCATTGCTTTCTATCAAAAGATGGGTTTTACTTTTGATGGCCAAGAACAAACACTTGAACTTGGAAAACCTGTTAAGGAATTGCGGATGGTGTGTTCTTCAAATAAAGATTCCTAAAGACGTATCTATCAATATTTGAGCCATTATCAATTAATCAAGTATAAAGAGTGAAAGAGATAGAACGAAAAAAAGAGTTGAAGGAGAATACGAATGAAAATATTAGTCATCCATGGGCACCCTGATAAGGAAAGTTACTGCCAAGCGATTTTTCAAACCATTGTCGAAACAATTGACTCAAATCGCCACGAGCTTAAAGTGATTAATCTCAATGAAGAGGACTTTGATCCGGTTCTTCGCTATGGCTACCGAAAGCGAATGGAGGAAGATCCTTTTATTCTTCGTTCCCAAGAATTAATCCAGTGGGCGGATCACCTGATCTTTGTTTATCCCATCTGGTGGAGTAGTATGCCGAGTCTTATGAAGGGCTGGATCGACCGGGTCTTTACACCGGGGATTGCCTACTCGGCCAATGATCAAGGAAGCTTTATCTGGAATTACCTTAGAGGCAAGCAATTCAAGAAGTTACTCAAAGGGAAAACGGCCAGTATTTATGCGACCTCCATGGCGCCTACTTGGTGGTACAAGATCTTTTCAGGCCCTCTCAACATTCCTGATAGTTATGGTATCTCTGTTTTGAAAAATGCCGTCTTGAACCATTGTGGGATTAAAACCAAGCGTGTCTGTATTTTGGGAGAAGTCGGCCGAGATGTGAATACAGCTAGCGTCCGTGAACAGCATCTTCAAAAGGTAGCAGTAGAAGTGAAGAAACTCTGATGAAAAGTCAGTTTCTTTTTATAAGTTAGTGTCTTTAGTTGTGTTTTGAATAGGATTTAGTTAAACTATCAATATAATCTATAAAAAATAGGGATGATTCAATATGCTGCTTTTTATCTATATGATCTATGTCATTTTTTCAATTTCAAAAATGAAAAGAGAAGGTCAAAGGGTTTCTATTTTTACTTATTTGATTGTTTATGGCCTATTGATTCTCTCTTTGTTTATGTTCTATTTCAGATTTTTGGCATTTTTATTTAGCCCGTTGCCATTTTTTGGATTTCTAGCGGCTCTGGCTATTGTCGGTATGATGCTATCGCTTAAAATGGTTATTGCTCTTGCTTTGCTTTTGTTATC
>CADFQU010000161.1 GCA_902836505.1 Streptococcaceae bacterium | reverse complement strand
CGAAGACAACTTTGATATGCACGAAAATATATTGGTGGGGAGTCCACACGTCCAGGGAGCCATTTTGTGGAAATTCAGGAAGAAATCCAGCGAGTCGTGCCCGTCATTGAAGCGATTCGAGCAGAGAGTGATATCTTAATTTCGGTGGATACTTGGAAGTCAGAGGTCGCTCGTGCAGCCCTAGCAGCTGGTGCAGACTTGGTCAATGATATCACAGGCTTGCTAGGTGATCCGCAAATGGCGAGGGTGATTGCTGAAGCTCATGCTGGAGCCATTCTTATGTTTAATCCAGTCATGGCCCGTCCTCATCATCCAAGTTCGGTCATTTTTCCAACCTTTGGTTTTGAGCCGGCCTTTTCATCAGAGGAGTTGGCGCAGTTTGAAGGTCTCTCTATCCAAGACTGCATGTGGACCTTCTTTGCCAAGAGCCTTGACCGAGCAGAGGAGGCAGGATTGAGTCCGGATCAACTCTTCTTAGATCCTGGGATTGGTTTTGGTTTGACCAAGCGGGAAAACCTCCAACTCTTACAGGACTTAAAAACCATTCATGCTAAGAGGTATCCAATCTTTTTAGGAGTCTCTCGGAAGCGCTTTGTGGTCAATATTCTGGAAGAAGAAGGATTTGAAACTGCCCCTGAAACGAAAGAAGGATTCTATAATCGGGATTTGGCCTCCAGTCATTTGACGAGTGTGGCTGCCAGCCAAGGGGTAGAAATTGTGCGTGTGCATGATATCCCTCTTCATAAGATGGCGGTAGCTATCGGTAGTGCGGTCTACCAAGCCGATCAAGCGCAGGACCTTCATTTGAAACAATATCGCTAAAGAAAAGAGGAGATATGACAGTAGATCTCAGTTGGTTAGCCACTTATCGTTCTTCTGAGCCACATTTTGGCTTGGAGCGAATGGAAGCCCTGCTGGCCTTGAGGGGGAACCCACACTTAGCCTGTCCTGTAATCCATCTAGCTGGGACCAATGGAAAAGGATCGACCCTAGCCCATTTACGGTCTTTACTAGAGGCAAAAGGGTTGCGGGTCGGTGTTTTCTCCTCTCCCTATCTAGTTTCCTTTCATGAGCAAATCAGTATCAATGGGCTTCCCATCTCAGATCAGGATTTAGAAACCTATCTGTACCTCTATCAGGGCTGGCTTGCAAAGAACAGTTCTGATCGGACCTTACTGGGCTTAACTGAGTTCGAGTTGATGACCGTCCTGGCTTTTGATTATTTTGCAACAAAAAAACCGGATGTGGTCATTCTGGAAGTGGGGATGGGGGGCCGTCTCGATAGTACCAATGTGTGTCAGCCTATTTTGACAGCCATCACGACGATTGGCCTGGACCATGTGGCTCTCTTAGGGCCGGATGTAGCCTCCATTGCGCGTGAGAAGGCAGGAATCATCAAGGAAAAGATTCCGGTCTTGCTAGGCCGGATGGAACCGGAAGCTCAAGAAGTCATAGTGCAGCGGGCGAACCGTTTATCAGCACCAGTAGAGCTGTTAGGTCGGGACTTTTTAGTTAGCTACCAAGCATCTTTGGCTGATGGGGAAGTCTTTCGCTATCGGAGCCAGTATCGGGAAGAACTGCAACTAAAGACAGGGCTTTTGGGACTTCATCAAGTCGACAATGCCGGGCTGGCCCTGGCTCTCTGTGATACTTTCTGTCAAGAAAAAGGTCTCTCCTTCTTAAGTCAAGATGAAATCCTTCAAGCTTGGGAAGGGGTCCAGTGGCCAGGGCGCCTAGAAGTCATTTCTAGTCAGCCTCTCATCATTCTAGATGGCGCCCATAATCCGCATGCAGTGGCTCCTCTTGTAACCACCATGAAAGAACGGTATGGACAGTTGGACAAACAAGTCTTATTTACCTGTATCCAGACCAAGGCGATTGAGGAGATGCTGGAACTGTGGAGCGGATTGGAAAAGAGTCAATTAACTCTGACGACCTTTGAGGATTCACGCGCCTATTCTGTGAGAGACATGCAGGAAATAGCCCATCAAAAAGGCCTACCTTATCAAGAATGGAAGTTATTTTTAACCCATTATCTAGAAAAAGAATCGCAACAATCTGATCTCCTCTTAGTGACGGGATCCTTGTACTTTTTGGCTCAGGTGAGAGCCTTTCTAATCGAAAAAATCAGTAGGAGATGACATGGATACAAAGAAAATTCAAGAAGCCGTGAAGATGATTATCGACGCAGTCGGCGAAGATGGAAGCCGTGAGGGGTTGCAAGAAACTCCAGAACGCATTGCCAAGATGTACCAAGAGATTTTTGCAGGTCTCAACCAAACTGCGGAAGTCCACCTATCAAAATCTTTTGAGATTGTGGACAACAATATGGTGGTGGAAAAAGATATCTTCTTCCACTCGATGTGTGAACACCATTTCTTGCCTTTCTATGGCAAGGTCCACATTGCCTATATCCCAAATGGGCGCGTAGCAGGCCTCTCTAAGCTGGCTCGGACAGTGGAAGTGTACGCCAAAAAGCCTCAAATCCAGGAGCGCTTGACGGTGGAAATCGCGGATGCCTTGATGGAGTATCTGGGAGCGCAGGGAGCCCTTGTCTGGGTGGAAGCAGAGCATATGTGTATGAACATGCGTGGGGTGCGCAAACCAGGGACAGCTACTGTGACGACAGCAGCACGTGGCTTGTTAGAGGCAGATAAAGACCTGAAAAACGAAGCCTACAAGCTGATGGGACACTAATCCCTAGATAAACTGAGGTGACTATGGTGGATCAATTACGGATCAAAGATTTGGAAATTTATGCCTATCATGGTGTGTTTTCCGCTGAAAAGGAATTGGGGCAGCGCTTTGTCTTGGATGTCTGTGTCGATTATGAGATGACAAAGTCTGCTCGGACGGGCGATTTGACGGCTTCAATCCATTATGGAATCTTAGCTGAGCAACTGACAAACTGGGTTCAAGCTGAGAAAATCGACTTGATTGAGACAGTGGCTTTTCAGCTAGTGGAGAAGATTTTTGCGACCTATGACTTTGTCAAAAAGGTTCGACTTGAGTTGAAAAAACCCTGGGCTCCAGTTCCTCTGCCTTTGGATACCTGCTCGGTCACGATTGAACGAGAAAAAAGACGGGCCTTTATTGGTCTGGGAACCAATATGGGCGATAAGGGACAACAGTTGGCGACGGCTGTATCTAGACTAGAAGAAAAGGGGCTCACGATTCTCCAAACCTCTTCTCAGATTGAGACAGCACCTTGGGGAGGGGTCGAGCAGGATAGCTTCTTCAACCAAGTCGTGGAGGTCGAAACTTGGTTTACGCCCCAAGACTTGATTGAGACCTTGCTAGGAATCGAACTAGAAATGGGTCGGGTCCGTGAGATCAAATGGGGACCTCGTGTCATCGATTTGGATCTCCTTTATATGGAGGATTTGATCCTCTATAGTCCAGATTTGATTCTCCCTCATCCGTATGTGGCAGAACGGGCATTTGTCCTAGAATCCTTAAATGAAATTGCCCCTTACTTTGTGGATCCTGTCCAAAGAAGACAGATCCGACAACTGTGGGAGGCTGTGAAAGAAACAAAAGGTAGTTGATCCTTGGGTCAACTACCTAAGATAAAGTCATCTTAGAATCTTTCCTTAGGTGAGTACGGACGTCAGCGAACTTCTATGAAGTTCCATGACTTAGTTTTGAACCTAAAGTTTCAAAACTCCCGAGTGCTTGAAACTTTAGTGTTTCAAGCACTTTTCTCACAGCGGAAAGTTTCATCATCAGC
>CADFQU010000160.1 GCA_902836505.1 Streptococcaceae bacterium | reverse complement strand
GTGAAGGTCCTGGTGAAAAATTCACAGCAGAAACAAAATACAACCCATCATCACCTTATTCATCAACCAAGGCTGCTTCAGACTTGATTGTGAAGGCTTGGGTTCGTTCCTTCGGTGTTAAGGCAACCATTTCAAACTGTTCAAACAACTACGGGCCATACCAACACATCGAGAAGTTCATCCCACGTCAAATCACCAATATCTTGTCTGGTATCAAACCAAAACTTTATGGTGAAGGCAAGAACGTCCGTGACTGGATCCACACCAACGACCACTCAACAGGTGTTTGGGCAATCCTTACCAAAGGCCGTATCGGTGAAACTTACTTGATCGGTGCTGATGGTGAAAAGAACAACAAGGAAGTGCTTGAGCTCATCCTTGAAAAAATGGGTCAACCAAAAGATGCCTACGACCGTGTAACAGACCGTGCTGGTCACGATTTGCGTTACGCCATCGATTCAACAAAATTGCGTGAAGAATTGGGTTGGGAACCACAATTCACAAACTTCGAAGCAGGTCTAGAAGAAACCATCAAGTGGTATACAGACAACCAAGACTGGTGGAAAGCTGAAAAAGAAGCTGTTGAAGCCAACTACGCAAAAACACAAGAAGTCATCAAATAAAAATAAGCCTCAGTCAATCAGGATTTCTGGTTGACTGAGGCTTTTCTATTATAGAAACGAGGCTGGGACAAAAGTCCTAGCCTCTCAATTTTCTTTGGATTGTCGAGCAAGACGCAGTGGTTGAGTGGGCTCTACTACGCTGATTTCATCAGCTTTTATAGCCCTACTCAACTGTGCGGAGGTGGGACGACGAAATCGAATTCTAACGAATTATTGATTTCTGTCCCACTCTCAATTAGCAGATGATTCGGTATCAGTAGCAGAAGGTGTTGTTTCTGCAGGAGCTTCACTGGCACTGGTTTCTACCTGTGATGAATCACTTTGTTCAGAGCTTGCATCGGATGCTTGGCTACTGCTAGCACTGGTATCCGTCCCTGTAGCACTTGAATTAGTAGCAGACCCATCCTTTTCATGGACAACAACAACGCTAGTAGAGCTATCTTTTTTCTCCTCTGTCTTAGTCGTTGGTTTCATGATACTGTATATGGTAAATGAAGTAACGATAATCCCGAGAAGACTAGCAATCGTTGCGACAATCATCTGGAATAAAGAAAGGCTCTGTTTCACTTTTTCGCTTCTAGATGGTTTGTTGCTGTCTTGATGTTTTTCTTTTCGTGAGTATTGTGACATAATCTATTTCCTCTTCATTTCATTTTTGGTTCTTTAATGTGAACACTTTAGTCATTATACGTTATTTTTATGAAAATGTCTAAAAAGAAATGAAAGAGGTTTTTAAAATTTCAAATTACTTTCAAATTGGACACTTTGTGTCTCGCTTGCTTCAGAGGATGTTGCAAATTTTGCCTGTCCTTTTTCAGAAACTGAAATCGGCTGGCTTGTTTGACTAGGCTGGCTGATGATTTCATGGTTACTAAAACTAGAGGCATCATTAGGAGTGCTAAACTGACCATTTGCCTGAATCTCTATCTTGTTGGGATCCGGGATAGAGTAGTCAATCCTTCCCTTGAATTCCTTGGTTTTTGAAATCACTTTTACATCTTTGACCCGAATGATACGACGGAACCAGCCATTGTATTCGACCAAGCATTTGAATTCGATGTGGCTATTAGTTTCGCCTGGGATTGCTTGGATAAGGCTCATTTCACGTAGACTCCCTTCATCTTCCTTAAAGTAAGGTGGCTTCTCCAAGGGCTGTTGTAAGTCACACTGTCCTTTGCCGTGACAGGCTAGTTGGGCAGAGGGAAGTGCAAATGGAAATGGTGGTAGGACAGAGAGCAGTCCTCCAAGAGCAAGACTTCCAGCTAGGGCTATAGAAAGATAGATTGGTCGTTTCATGTTTGTCTCCTTTTATCATCTTTCGGGACCAGTTTAGTGGTTGAACAACTGTTTTAAAAGCCAGAACTTAGTTTTGTAAACGTTTTACAAAACACTCCATCTTCATCATAAGCTATTTTGAGAAATTTACAAGTTTTCTGTCTGAAACTAGGAACAAAATGAAGCCTGCCAAATCCTTGTCCCTCCAACCTAGAAATGTTACAATAAGATGATTGAAAATTGACTAGGAGAGAGTGGAAGATGATTTACTTTGATAATTCTGCAACAACCAAACCTTATCCAGAGGCCTTGGCTACCTACACGGAAGTCGCAAGCAAAATATGGGGAAATCCATCTAGCTTGCACAACTTGGGAAGTCAAGCGACTCGGATCTTGGAGGCATCTCGCAAGCAGATTGCTTCCCTCCTAGGCAAGAAAGCAGAAGAAATCTTTTTCACCTCAGGTGGGACAGAAGGGGACAACTGGGCTATCAAGGGAGTTGCTTTTGAAAAAGCTCCTTACGGGAAGCACATGATTGTCTCAGCTATTGAGCACCCGGCTGTGAAGGAATCAGCCCTCTGGCTACAAGGTCAAGGATTTGAGGTGGATATTGCTCCAGTTGATGCGCGTGGCTTTGTTCAAGTAGAAGAGTTGGAAAAACTCTTGCGTCCGGATACAACCCTTGTTTCGATCATGGCAGTGAATAACGAAGTGGGTTCTATCCAGCCTATTCAAGCCATTGCGGCTCTATTGGCGGATCGTCCGACCATCACCTTCCACGTCGATGGGGTTCAGGCGCTAGCCAAGATTCCAACCGCTCTCTACCTACCAGAACGGGTGGATCTAGCGACCTTCTCCAGTCATAAATTCCATGGACTTCGTGGTGTAGGCTTTCTCTACCTTAAAGAAGGAAAAAAGATTAGCCCTCTCTTAACTGGTGGAGGACAAGAAAAGGACCTTCGTTCGACGACTGAGAACTTAGCTGGGATTGCGGCGACAGCCAAGGCCTTGCGCTTGGCGATGGAGCGTCAAGAGGAATTTGAACGCAAATGCCATCAGTTGAAAGAAGTCATTCGTGAAGAATTAGCTCATTATCCAGATGTGACTGTCTTCTCTGGAGATGAAGGATTTGCGCCTCATATCTTGACTTTCGGCATCAAAGGAGTGCGAGGAGAAGTCATCGTCCATGCTTTTGAGGAGTATGAGATTTATATTTCGACAACCTCTGCCTGCTCTTCCAAGGCTGGGAAACCTGCTGGAACCCTGATTGCTATGGGAGTCGACAAGGCTCTGGCACAAACAGCTGTCCGTCTCAGTCTCGATCTCGAAAATGATATGAGTCAGGTCGAGCAATTTTTGACCAAGTTCAAGCTGATCTATGAAAAGACGCGAAAGGTGCGTTAAGGAAAAGAAAAGGAAATAACTATGCCATTAACTTATTCAGAAATTATGATCCGCTATGGTGAGCTTTCTACTAAAGGAAAGAACCGTATGCGCTTCATTAACAAATTGCGAAATAATATTTCAGATGTCTTGTCCATTTATCCAGCTGTCAAAGTGACAGCCGATCGGGACCGGGCTCATGCTTATCTAAATGGAATGGATTACGAAGCAGTGGCTGAATCCCTCAAACAGGTCTTCGGGATTCAAAACTTTTCCCCAGTCTACAAGATTGAAAAATCTGTCCCAGCCTTGGTTTCAGCCGTTCAAGAAATCATGCAGGAAATCTACCAGGAAGGGATGACCTTCAAGATTTCCAGCAAGCGGAGTGACCATTCTTTTGAGCTCGATAGCCGAGAGCTCAACCAAACTTTGGGTGGAGCTGTCTTTGAAGCGA
>CADFQU010000159.1 GCA_902836505.1 Streptococcaceae bacterium | reverse complement strand
TGGGACGACGAAATCGAATTCTAACGAATGACCGATTTCTGTCCCACTCTCTTCTCTATTTGATTAATGGGCTAACATTTCCTGTGCAATTTCAAATCCTGTCAAGTCACTTGGGTAGTAAGTAGGCCAATTTTCTAATTCCTTATAAAGAGCCTCTTGACTTTCCCCACCGAAGAAAATGTGGAAGTGAGCTGCCTTATTAGGAGCAATTTGGTGGTCACTGAATTGAACATACTTGAATTCACCCGCATTTGGATCAGTTGCTTCAAAGAGATAACGCACTCCACGATTCCCTTTTGTGTAGGTTAGTGTATGCTTCCCAGCATAGCGGTATTCGAACTTCTTCTCTTCCCCATTCTTATAGAAGGTCATGGTTTTGTCTGTAATGACAATCCGTTCGACATCCGTTTTATAACCTGTGGTGTAGTAAGCTTTATACTCTTCAGCTGTTTTGGACTTGGTTAGTTTAGCTTTGTAATCAAAAACTTGATCCAAGGTGCCATCTTTTAGATAAGGATACACAGATTGCCAGTCTCCCGCATAGTCTGAGAGGCTTCGGTCCTTAATAGCACTGTCTTCAAAGTAGCCATTGGCTACTGTTTTGGTATCTTCTTCCTCTTCTGGAGCGATTTCCTTACCTGCCTGAGTCGTTGTTAACTCCAAAGACTTGAGGTTGGCTCCCATGATAGAGATGTAGTCTTCACCATCTTTTATCTGCTCATCTGTCAAGCTCTCTAGTGGATTCAAAACAGCTAAATCCACACCGGTTTCAGCAGACAAAGTTTTCGATAAGGATTTAGAAGCATTTTCTTCAAAGTAGATGACCTTGATGTCATTCTTCTTGATGTACTCTGTCAATTCACTCAAACGAGTCGCAGACGGCTCACTATCCGGTGACAAACCTGAAATAGAGACTTGATTCAAGCCGTAGTCCAAGGCCAAATAACGGAAAGCCGCGTGCTGAGTTACAAAGTTTTTCTGTTTCGCTGCAGATAGGCTCTTCGTATAGCTGTCATCCAATTTTTTCAACTTAGCAATATAAGCGTCAGCATTAGCTGTAAAGCTATCTTTTTTATCTGGGTACTGTTTCACCAGTTGATCACGAATCGTCTCCACCATTTTAATGGCTCTCTGTGGAGACAGCCAAACATGGGGATCATAGTCATGATGGTGTTCTTCTCCTCCTTCATGGTCATGCTCTTCTTCACCACCTGGTAAAAGAAGCATATTCTCCGTCGCTTTGACAACCTTGGTTTTCTTGCCATCCATTGATTTCAACAACTGAGGCACCCAAGTTTCCATGTTCTCGTTCTCATAGACAAAGACATCTGACTCTTGAATTTTTGCGCGACCTTTGGCAGACAATTCAAAATCATGGGGTTCCGAACCAGACCCAATCAAGAGCTCCACATCTCCCTCGTCTCCGATGACTTGCTTAGTAAATTCATAGACAGGATAGAAAGTAGTCATGACTTTCAATTTTCCTGACTGATTTTGACCGCCACTACAAGCTACTAAAAGAAGACTACAGAAGGCTAACACGAGCCATGCAAGTTTTTTCATAAGATCACCTATTTTCTAAATTTAACAAAAAGATTTGAGAGCAAAAAGAAGGATACAAATAAGAGAGTGATGGTCGCACTAACCGGTGTATCCGGGTAATAAGAAAGAATGAGACCACTGACCATCCCCACAAAACCAATGACCACTGCCAGAAGCATAACCGTACGGAAGGTCTTTCCTAGCTTTAAAGCAATACTAGCTGGTAAGACCATAATAGTAGATACCAACAAGGAACCTGCAGCCGGAATCATCAAGGCGATAGCCACCCCTGTCACAATATTAAATAGGATAGACATGAGACGTACGGGTAAACCATCTACATAAGCTGTATCCTCATCAAACGTAAGGATATACATAGGACGAATAAAGAAAACCGTCAAACATAAAACAATCGCTGCAATAACAAACAAAGCTAGCACTTGCTCATCGGTAATGGTCAAGGTAGAACCAAATAGGTACTGGTCCAAACTCATGGAACTTTTACCGCCGCTCTTCATGATCACTAGGGCCAAGGCCAAGCCGGTCGACATGAGAATCGCTGTCCCAATTTCCATAAAATCTTTATAGACTGTTCGTAAGTACTCTAGAAATACAGCAGCTATGATGACCACAATGACTGTTGAAATAGTTGGAGAGAAACCAAGGAAGAGGCCAAAAGCGACCCCCGATAGAGAAACGTGGCTCAGTGTATCACTCATCAAGCTCTGACGACGCAAAATCAAAAATACACCTAAGATAGGGGAGAAGAGACTCATGGCAACCATCGCCAACAAAGCCCGCTGCATAAAGTCATATTGAAATAAACTAAGCATGCTCCTCACCTCCATCTTTCTCATGGACATTAAAGCAACGCCATGGAGAATTTTGTTTTCTCACCAGATGGATATTGCGATCCGCGTAATGGCTCACCTCTTCAGGATCATGCGTGATCATTAAAACAGCCTTTCCGTGGTGATGGGCACTGTGGTGCATCAATTCATAAAACTCATCCTTGCTACCAGCATCCATCCCTGTAGTTGGTTCATCCAACACAAAAATATCTGGATCAGACGCAAACATTCGTGCAATGACAGCCCGTTGCTTCTGACCACCTGATAGAGCTCCTAAAGGTTTATCTCGATGCTCTAACATTCCAACAGCCGTTAAACTAGCTAAAATATGTTCTTCATCATGATGATTCAAGCGACGAAACCATCCTTTGCGAGGATAACGACCTGATTTAACAAACTCATAAACAGAACTGGGAAAACCTGCATTGAAGCTAGCAATCTGTTGCGGAAGATAGGCAATACGTAATTTCTTTCCAGCTACATTCTCCTTGGAAATTTCAACAGTTCCTACTTTTGGTTTTAAAATTCCAAGACTTGCCTTAATCAAAGTAGATTTAGCAGCACCATTCTCACCCGTCAGGGTCACAAACTCCCCACTATCCAAGTAATAATTCACACCTTCTAGAACAGGCTCTCTATCATAATAAAATGAAAGATCTTTAACAGTAATATAACGCATTAACGAAGATCCTCCAATAAGCGCGATAAAAATTTAGAAATAACCATTTGTTCTTCTTGAGAAAATTCACTCAAAACTTGATTATACACAGCCAAAGTATGATCATGATGATGAGAATGTTCTTCAGCAACCGGACGCCCTAAATCTGTTAACCGATACAAAACAATACGAGCATCTTTCTCGTCCTTCAAAGCTTCTAACATGCCAAAAGAAAGTAATTGCTTAACTGCTTTGGTCACAGCGGCTTGACTAACATTTAGCAATTTAGCAAGCTCTGAATTCGAGTAATTCTCCTTTGATAACAACATCAAAATATGCTCTTGCGTATTGGTTAAAGAAAAACCACTCGTACAGGAACCAATCAAAACTTCATGCTGATTCTCAGAAATAAGTAAAATAGAATTTAAAAACTCATCAATCTGATTAGCGACTTTCATACGTATTTCCTTTCTATTAACCGGTAAATACTTTACCGGTTAATTATAACACAGTGAAGGAAAATAGTCAAAGTGTTTTCAGAAAACAATGAGAATAAATTTAAGGAATTTATTAGTAACTCAGCACCAAAAATTCAACAAATAAAAGAAAAAGACAAGGTCCGAAAACCTTGTCTTTAATACTATACCGGCGGCCGGGGTCGAACCGGCACGTCCTTGCGGACACTGGATTTTGAGT
>CADFQU010000158.1 GCA_902836505.1 Streptococcaceae bacterium | reverse complement strand
TCTTTGAAACCTTTGATGTCAAAGAAGGAGATGGCATGTGGAGAAAACCAGAAGACCGTGTAATTATTTGGTAATGTAAGATAGGAGAGACGATTCGGTACACCGAAACTTCCTGCAGAAAAATAGGAAATCGATGTCGCATTCCATGAATGCCAATTGATTTATCTTTTTTCCAAAGGAAGTAGTCTCGACTTCAGTTAAGCAATTTATTGATTTTCTTGACGATGTGGGCCATGCCCACAAGTCAATCTCTCTTTTTCTCGAAGGTCGTAAAAGAAACAAAAAAATCCCCAAAGCTAGTTTCAGTAGATTGAAACTAGCTTTGGGGATTTTTGAGTGGATTAGAAATAACAGTGAATGTCATGATCTAAAAATATTTGCTGGTATTCATATAAATCTTCTGGATGCAGGGCCTTTATTCCTTCCATTTCATAGCGACGTCCTAAAAGCTTGTATTTGTTTTCTCCAAACTGGTGAAATGGGAGAAGTTGTACTTCATCGATGTTAAGAGAATTAAAAAGAGAAGCAAATTCTTCAGCATCATTTAGAGAGTCATTGAAATTAGGAATGACTGGAATACGTAAAACGATTGTTTTGTTTTGATCAAAGGCATAATGAATATTTTTAATAATCAGATGATTGTTGACTCCGACAACCTTCTTATGTTTAAGTGTATTGTAATGTTTAAGGTCTGTATAAATAAAATCAACATACTGAATGAGATCGACAAATTTCTCATGTTCAACAAAAGCTGTCGTTTCGATTGCAGTATGAAGTCCAACTTCTTTCGCAGCTTTTAAGATAGATTTGGCAAATTCAAATTGAGCAAAGATTTCTCCACCAGACAGGGTAATGCCACCACCAGATTCTTCATAGAAGTCAACGTCTTTTAAGACATCATCTATGATTTCTGTGACTGTTTTTTCTTCTCCCGTGATAGTTTCCTTTTTAGTAACAGCATCCAACATTTTTTCAGGATTTGCACGTTGGGATTCGGGATTGGAGCACCATGGACAACGCAAGGGACATCCTTTTAGAAATACAGTAGTTCGGATGCCAGGGCCATCATGAATACTAAAGTGTTGGATATTAAAGATAATGCCACGATTTTGTTCCATATTCTGCTCTCCTATCAATCTAGTAAGTCTATTATATATTATTTAAGAAACTATTTCAATTACGAACGAAAGTTTATTTTGTTTTGTTTTCCCTAGAAAATTTGCTAAAATAGAGAAGAGGTAAAAACAATGCAACGTTTAGATGAAATATTGAAATTAGTATCGGAGTTTGAAAAGATTGATGTTAATAGCTTGTCGGAGAAATTACAAGTCTCTAAAGTGACCATTCGAAAGGATTTGGACAAGCTAGAATCCAAAGGATTATTGCATAGAGAGCATGGCTATGCTGTTTTAAATAGTGGAGATGATATCAATGTTCGATTGTCCTTTCAATATGATACCAAGAAAAGAATAGCCAGGGAAGCTGCCAAACTAATTAAGGATAACGACACGGTTTTGATTGAATCGGGCTCTACTTGTGCCTTGCTAGCGGAAGAAATTTGTCAAACAAAAAAGAATATCAAGATTGTGACAAATTCTTATTTTATTGCAGATTATATTCAGGAATATGATTCCTGTAAAATCATCCTACTTGGTGGTGAATTTCAAAAAGAATCGAGAGTGACCGTAGGTCCTCTTCTGAAAGAGTTGATTCGCTCGTTTAGAGTTCCCTTTGCTTTTGTAGGGGTTGACGGATATGATGATGAACTTGGCTTTACTGGGAAAGATATGATGCGGAGTGAAGTTGTTCAAGCTATGTCTGATGTTTCTAAAGAAGTGGTTGTCTTAACAGATTCAAGTAAATTTGGAAAGTGTGGTACCGTTAGACGATTTGCACTTTCGCAAGTTTCGAGAGTCATAACAGATAAGAATATATCTCAAGAAGCTAAAGAAAAACTTGAGGATTCACAAACGATTTTAACGCTAGTATAAGAAGGAGAAGCCAATTGAAAGATGAACGGAAAAAGTTACTTGCTAAATTAGCCTATCTATACTATGTTGAAGACAAAAGTCAATCGCAAATCGCAACAGAAACTGGAATCTACCGTACAACTGTCAGCAGAATGTTAGCAGAGGCTAAAAAAGAGGGAGTTGTAAAAATTGAAATTGAAAATTTTGATACTCGCCTCTTCCATTTAGAAAATTATATCAAACAAAAATATGGCTTAAAAGCTATTGAAATTATACCAAATCTAGTTGATGAGCCTCGAGAAAGCCTTGAAAAGCGACTGGCGCAAGCAAGTGCGGTCATGCTTCGAAATTTGATTGAAGATGGAATGACAGTTGGATTTTCATGGGGCAAGTCTCTCAGATTAATGGTGGAACAAGTTGGAACGAAGCGTTTGGATGATGTTCAATTTTATCCCTTAGCTGGAGGTCCTAGTCATATCCATGCTCGCTACCATGTCAATACGCTAATCTACAGTATGGCGAGTAAATTTCATGGAGAATGTCATTTTATAAATGCGAGTGTCATTCAAGAAAATTCTGAGGTGACGGAAGGCATCTTATCTTCTAAGTATTTTGAGGACTTGAAAGCTAGTTGGCGTTGCTTGGATGTTGCGGCTGTGGGGATTGGAGGATATGCAGATAGTAAGAATCCCCAGTGGTTTGATATGCTAACAACAAATGATTTTAAGAAATTGGAGTCAGAACATGCTGTAGGAGAAGTATGCTGTCGTTTCTTTGATCAAGAGGGAATTCCAGTTTATCCTGAATTACAGGAAAGAACAATATCTATCACATTGGAGGAATTGAGAAAGGTTCCAAACACTATATCTTTGGCGTATGGAGATCAAAAAGTAAAAGCAATTTTATCTGTTTTGAAAGCCAACTACATCAATCATTTAGTCACAGATGAAGCGACTATCCTAAAAGTTTTAGAATTAGATGGTGATCAGCAATTTACAAAAAAATAGGGCGGCAAGGATGCAGTCCTTATTTTTTTGAGTTAAAAAGCACAAATGTGCAAAAACTAAAAACAATAATCAAATGTTGTAAAATTTATTGACCGGCAAAAATATAAATGGTATATTGACAATAGAAAAAGCGCTTTCATTAGATTGACAAAGGAGTGTAGTGCACATGGAAATAATTGTTGCAGACCAAATTATTATGGGATTGATTTTAAATGCAGGTGATGCCAAACAGCATATTTACCAAGCTTTATCATATGCTAAAGAGGGAGATTTCACCTCTTCTGAAGATGAAATTGCAAAAGCAGATACAGCATTGCTAGAAGCGCATAACCTGCAAACACAATTTTTAGCCCAGGAAGCAGGTGGGACAAAGACAGATATTACAGCTCTGTTTGTGCACTCACAAGATCACTTAATGACTTCAATCACAGAGATTAACTTGATTAAAGAAATGATTGACTTACGTAAAGAACTTTCAGCGAAACAATAAGGAGGAAAAAGAAAATGAAAATTGGATTGTTTTGTGCGGCAGGATTTTCAACAGGAATGTTGGTAAATAATATGAAGGTAGCGGCTCAGGAATTAGGTATTGATGCTGAAATTGAGGCATATTCTCAAGCGAAATTAGCAGATTTTGCCCCAGAAATAGATGTCGCTTTGTTAGGGCCTCAAGTAGCTTATACTTTGGATAAATCAAAAGCGATTTGTGAGGCAAACCATATCCCTATTGCTGTCATTCCTATGGCGGATTATGGGATGTTAGATGGTAAGAAG
>CADFQU010000157.1 GCA_902836505.1 Streptococcaceae bacterium | reverse complement strand
TTAAAAATTTACATGTAAGGGCTTTAAAAAAGAAAAAAAAGTGGTATAATAGTAAGTGAAATATGCAAACGTTTTCTCGTATTGCGGGCATTTCAATTTTATAAGGAGGTCGAATGATGAATAAACAATCATTCAAAAGTCTATTAAGCTTTGAATTTTGGCAAAAATTCGGTAAAGCGTTGATGGTGGTCATTGCAGTTATGCCGGCGGCAGGTCTGATGATCAGTCTTGGTAAAACCATTGCAATGATTAATCCAGAACTTGGTTTCTTGGTAACTACCGGTGGTGTTCTTGAACAGATCGGTTGGGGGGTTATCGGAAACCTCCACATCCTCTTTGCTCTCGCTATCGGTGGTAGCTGGGCGAAAGAACGTGCGGGTGGGGCCTTTGCAGCAGGTCTATCCTTTATCCTGATTAACCGGATCACTGGTGTGATGTTCGGTGTAACAGGAGATATGCTGAAAGATCCAGAAGCGAAGGTGAAAACACTTCTTGGTGGATCTATCAAGGTTGCTGATTACTTCACGAGTGTGTTAGAATCACCTGCCTTGAATATGGGAGTTTTCGTTGGGATTATTGCCGGTTTTGTAGGGGCAACAGCCTTTAACAAATACTACAACTACCGCAAGTTACCAGATGCCCTATCATTCTTTAACGGGAAACGCTTTGTTCCATTTGTCGTTATCCTTCGTTCTGCAATTGTGGCTCTTATCTTGTCATTCTTATGGCCAGTAGTCCAAACAGGAATTAACAACTTTGGTATTTGGATTGCTAACTCAAAAGAGACTGCTCCAATCTTAGCACCATTTGCTTTCGGTACCTTGGAACGTCTCTTGCTTCCATTTGGTCTTCACCACATGTTGACTATCCCAATCAACTACACACAATTGGGTGGTACTTATGAAGTGTTAACTGGTGCAGCAAAAGGTACTCAAGTATTTGGTCAAGATCCACTTTGGTTGGCTTGGATTACAGACTTAGGAAATACAAAAGTTTCTGACCCTGCTACTTACCAACACTTGTTGGATACTGTCACACCTGCTCGTTTCAAAGTGGGACAAATGATCGGTTCATTCGGTATCTTGATGGGGGTTGCCCTTGCCATTTACCGTAATGTAGACCCTGATAAGAAACACAAATACAAAGGGATGATGATTGCGACTGCTCTTGCAACCTTCCTCACAGGGGTTACAGAACCAATCGAGTACATGTTTATGTTCGTAGCAATGCCTCTTTACCTCGTTTATGCAGTGGTACAAGGTGCAGCCTTCGCGATGGCAGATATCGTCAATCTCCGTGTCCATTCATTTGGATCAATTGAGTTCTTGACTCGTACACCAATGACCATTAAAGCTGGCCTTGGTATGGACATCTTTAACTTCATTTGGGTAACGATTCTCTTTGCTGTGATCATGTACTTCATTGCAAACTTCATGATCCAGAAATTTAACTACGCAACTCCTGGACGTAATGGAAACTACGAACAAGCTGAAGGAGATGTAGATGCATCTGAAACTTCAGGTTCAGGTAAAGTGGCCGCTGCTTCTCAAGCAGTTAACGTGATCAACCTTCTTGGTGGTCGTGCCAATATCGTCGATGTAGATGCATGTATGACTCGTCTTCGTGTGACTGTTAAAGACGAAACAAAAGTCGGAACAGAAGAACAATGGAAGGCTGAAGGAGCAATGGGACTTGTCATGAAAGGACAAGGTGTCCAAGCGATTTACGGTCCAAAAGCGGACGTCTTGAAATCAGATATCCAAGATTTGTTAGACTCAGGTGAAGTGATTCCTGAAACTCTTCCAAGTCAAAAGACAGCGGCTCAACAAGCAGAAGTTGCCTTTAAAGGGGTGACGGAAGAAGTTCACTCAGTTGCTGAAGGACAAGTCATTGAATTAGAAAAAGTTCAAGATCCAGTCTTCTCACAAAAAATGATGGGTGACGGATTTGCAGTTGAACCAGCAAATGGTCAGATTGTTTCACCAGTAGCTGGTAAGGTGACAAGCGTCTTCCCTACCAAACATGCGCTTGGTTTGGTAACAGAATCTGGTCTTGAAGTTCTCGTTCATATCGGTCTTGATACTGTAAGTCTGGAAGGTAAACCTTTCACAGTGAAGGTAGAAGAAGGCCAAACAGTGGCAGCGGGAGACCTATTGGTAGAAGCAGATTTGGATGCTATTCGTGAAGCTGGACGTGCAACTACAACAGTTGTAGTCTTCACAAATGGTGCAGCTATTCAATCTGTCACTCTTACACAAACTGGTCAACTTCCAGCAGATGCTGTGGTTGCTAAGGTTGAATTATAATCTATGAGAGTTATTCCTTGTATCTATTGGATACAGGGAATTCTCTATTAGGAGAGTAGGATCATGAAATTTTTAACTTTAAACACTCATAGTTGGATGGAAGAAAATCCCCAACAAAAATTTGAGGACTTATTAAAAGACATTCTTGCAAAGCAATACGATGTGATTTGTTTCCAAGAAATAAATCAGACCATCGAAAGTCCAGTTGTTCCTGTTAATGACTTGTACCATCCAACTCCTTCTGCGGAGCCGATCCATCAGGATCACTATGTTCGTTGTTTAGTTGAAAAATTAGAAGAAGAAGGATTGAGCTACCACTGGACATGGGCTTATAACCATATCGGCTATGACCGTTATCATGAAGGTGTGGCGATTCTATCGCGTACCCCAATCCAGCCAAGCGAACTCTTGGTTTCAGATGTGAATGATCCAACAGATTATCATACACGACGGATTGCCATTGCAGAAACCCAAGTTGATGGGAAAGACATTGCTGTTGCCAGTGTTCACCTCTCTTGGTGGGACAAAGGCTTCCAGCAAGAGTGGGCGCGTTTAGAAGAACGCTTTAGCCAATTGCAAAAGCCTTTGATTTTAGCTGGGGACTTTAATAATCCAGCTGGGCAAGAAGGTTATGAAGCCATTTTAGCGAGCCCGCTAGCTCTTCAAGATAGCTTTATTGAAGCTCGCCAGACCAAGGGGACTTACACTGTAGGTCCTGGAATTGATGGATGGGATGATAATCAAGTACCCTTGCGGATTGATTATATTTTCACCTCAAAAGAATGGGTTATCGAACGGCTAGAAGTTGTGTTTGATGGTTCTAGTCAGCCTCTCGTTAGCGACCATTATGGTTTGTCAGCTGACTTGTATTTACCATAATATTCAAATCCCTATCCCTCCAGGAGGCTAGGGATTTTCTTTATTTCCCTTGCTTTCACTTTAGCCCTAAATATGATAGAATAAAGTATTAAGAAACGATAAGGAGGGTGTCCATGCGGTGTCCAAAATGTGGCGGAAATAAGTCTAGTGTTGTAGATAGTCGCCAGGCAGAAGACGGGAAAACGATTCGTAGAAGAAGAGAATGTGATGAATGTCATCATCGCTTCACCACTTATGAACGAGTAGAAGAGCGGACTCTTGTTGTGGTGAAAAAAGATGGCACCCGGGAACAATTTTCTAGAGATAAAATATTTAATGGGATTATTCGATCTGCTCAGAAACGTCCCGTGTCGAGTGACGAAATTGAGGAAATTGTGGGGCGAATCGAACAAAAGATTCGTAGTCAGAGTGAAAATGAGATCCAGAGTGACTATATCGGATCACTTGTCATGGACGAGTTAGCAGAATTGGACGAAATTACCTATGTTCGATTTGCGAGTGTCTATCGTAGTTTCAAGGATGTTGGTGAATTGGAAAGTCTCTTAAAGCAGATTACCAAAGGAACGA
>CADFQU010000156.1 GCA_902836505.1 Streptococcaceae bacterium | reverse complement strand
GTTTTGTAGCCATTCCCCTGCAGGCTCAGCAATGGTTGCAACTGAAGGAAGAAGAGCTGACCGAGAGAGAAAAACATTTGATTGCATGGTTGGCTAGTGAGGAAGATCTTACTACCAATCATTGGTACCAATACCTGATAGATGGGAAAGGGGAGGCCCCTCAAGTCATCAAAAAGATGCAACTCGTCTATTGTCACCTCTCACATTCGACAGCGGAAGGTATTGCTTCTTGGCTAGAGATGATGCAGACGCTCTTGCCCAATTTTCGAGCAACCTTGCAACTGAGTGGACAAGATTATGTACTCATTCTGGATCAAGAGCAGTCGCTAACTGTGGCTGATATCTTAAAAGATACTGTCTCTGCCATGGAGTATGACTTTAATATTCGCTTATCCATTATGGTCGGGCAGGTATGGACAGAGTCAAAAGATGGAAAAGTGTCTCCTGTCATCCGAGCAGAATGGGCAGCCTTTAGAGCCTGGATCCGAGAAGGGCACCAAGGTGTCTACCGCTTTTCTCAACTCTATCTGTGGGGAATCGAGCAGGCAGATTTGGATCTCCATCCTATCAAAGAACGCTTGCATCAGTTGATCGGGAGTCAAGACCAGTTGCAGGATATCATTGTTGCACTGTGGGATAACGGAGCAGTTGTGACCAAGGCGGCTCAGCAACTCTATCTCCATCGGAATTCCCTTCAATACAAGATGGACAAATGGGAAGAGCTAACAGGTCTCCAACTGAAAAACCTGACAGATCTAGCTCTTTGTTACCATTTGGTTCTACAGGATGTGATGTAACGGAATAAATAGAGGGTTTTGTGCAACTTGCACAAAACTCTTTTTCTTTTTTGTGAGACTTGCCATAGCTTTGTAAAACGTTTTCATTTACAATAGAATTATAAAAATCAAAGGAGTACCATCATGGTAGAATTAAATCTTAAAAATATTTACAAAAAATATCCAAACAGTGAACACTATTCAGTTGAAGACTTCAACTTGGACATCAAAGACAAAGAGTTTATCGTTTTCGTAGGTCCTTCAGGATGTGGTAAATCAACAACTCTTCGTATGATCGCTGGTCTTGAAGACATCACAGAAGGTGAATGTTCCATCGATGGTACTGTTGTAAACAACGTGGCACCGAAAGACCGTGATATCGCCATGGTATTCCAAAACTACGCTCTTTACCCACACATGACTGTTTATGACAACATGGCCTTTGGTTTGAAATTGCGTAAATACAGCAAGGAAGATATCGACAAACGTGTACAAGAAGCAGCAGAAATCCTTGGCTTGAAAGAATTCTTGGATCGTAAACCAGCTGACCTTTCTGGTGGTCAACGTCAACGTGTGGCTATGGGTCGTGCCATTGTCCGTGATGCAAAAGTATTCTTGATGGACGAACCTTTGTCAAACTTGGATGCGAAACTTCGTGTATCCATGCGTGCTGAAATCGCTAAAATCCACCGTCGTATCGGAGCCACAACTATCTACGTAACTCACGACCAAACAGAAGCGATGACATTGGCAGACCGTATCGTTATCATGTCAGCAACTAAGAACCCTGCTGGTACTGGTACAATTGGACGTGTTGAACAAATTGGTTCTCCGCAAGAAGTGTACAAAAACCCTGTGAACAAATTCGTAGCTGGATTTATCGGAAGCCCAGCGATGAACTTCATTAACGTGAAATTGGAAAATGGCTACATCGTTGCTAACGGTTTGAATTTGAAAGTTCCAGAAGGTGCTTTGAAAGTTCTTCGTGAAAAAGGCTATGAAGGCAAAGAATTGATCTTTGGTATCCGTCCAGAAGATGTGAATACAGAGGCTGCTTTCCTTGAAACATTCCCAGAATCAGTAGTAAAAGCAACCATCTCTGTATCTGAGTTGCTTGGTTCAGAATCTCACTTGTACTGCCAAGTTGGTGACAACGAATTCATCGCTAAAGTAGATGCACGTGACTACCTTGGAACTGGTGAAACCATCGAACTTGGATTTGACTTGAACAAAGCTCACTTCTTCGACAAAGAAACTGAAAAAACAGTATACTAATACCTACTGACACTGTAGAGAATGAGACGATATGTCTCAGTCACTTTCATTTTAAGGAGACAAAACATGGAAAAAGACTGGTGGAAGGGGAAGGTCGCTTATCAGATCTACCCAAAAAGCTTTAAAGATAGCAATGGTGATGGCGTTGGGGATTTGAAAGGAATCACGAAGAAACTCGATTACCTTCAAAACTTAGGAATTGACATTCTCTGGTTATCGCCTATTTACAAGAGTCCGTTTATTGACCAGGGCTATGATATTTCAGACTACTATGCCATTGATCCTATTTTTGGAACTATGGAAGATATGGAGGAGCTAATTGCTGAAGGTAAGAAGCGGGGCATTTCTATCATTATGGACTTGGTGGTTAACCACTGCTCCAGTCATCACGAGTGGTTCCAAAAAGCTCTATCAGATCCAGATGGCCCTTATGCAGATTACTTTTATTTCATCGAAAGTGACAAGGAACCCAACAACTGGGAAAGTTACTTTGGAGGCAGTGTCTGGGAACCAGTTCCTGGCACCAACAAATACTATCTCCATTCTTATCACAAGGATCAGCCAGACCTTAATTGGCAAAATCCTGTCTTGCGCGAAGAAATTTACAAGATGATCAACTGGTGGTTGGACAAGGGAATTGCGGGCTTTAGGATCGATGCTATTATCAATATCAAAAAAGATCTAGAATGGCGTTCGCTTCCGTCTGATCGTGACAATGGCTTGGTCCCAGTACTGGAGTCTCTAGTGAATGCCCAATCGATTGAACCTTTCTTGCAAGAGTTAAAGGAGCGAACCTTCGCCAAGTACAATGCCTTCACAGTTGGGGAAGTGTTCAATGAAACCGACGAAGAATTGCATTTCTTCATTGGAAAAGACGGTGTCTTTTCTTCTATCTTTGACTTCAAGCAAACCTGCTTAGGGCAGGAAGGAAAGGGCTGGTTTGACCATACTCTTCCAACAGCGGAAGAACTTAAGGAAAGTATTTTCCAAGCGCATGAGCGCGCAGATAGGATTGGTGTTCTCTCGACCATCATCGAAAACCACGACGAACCTCGTGGTGTGTCCCACTATATCGCAGAAGGTCCTGTAAACGATACCAGTAAAAAGGCCTTAGGAACCATTCAAATCTTGCGCAAGGGAATTCCATTTATCTACCAAGGTCAAGAAATTGGAATGGAAAACCAAGTCTTTGAATCGGTGGAGGATTTTGATGATATCGCGACCATCAATGGCTACCATGTGGCGAAAGAAGCTGGTTTGACCGAGGAAGAAGCCTTGGCCGCGATTGCCAAATACAGCCGGGACAATGCACGGACACCCATGCAATGGTCGGCAGAGCCAGGATTGGGCTTTAGCGATGGACCAGTCTGGTTGATCAGTCCCAAACCAGATTATTCCATTAATGTGGAAGACCAGGAAAAGGATCCAGATTCTATTTTGAATTATTACCGTCAGCTGACGGCCTTGTATCGCCATCCCCTCTATGGAAATACCATCCGTTTTGGAGATATGATTCCAGCTTATCGAGACCGTGAGAATATCATTGCCTTCGAACGCCGTGGGGACAAGCGTCTCTTAATTGTCAGCAATTTTCAAAATCGTCAAGCTAGTTTGGACTTGCCAGCTCCGATTGAAACTGTCATTTTAACTAATGTCACGGGACTATTCCAAGAAGGAGACCAAGTGTTAGAATTGGCCCCTTACCAAACCATC
>CADFQU010000155.1 GCA_902836505.1 Streptococcaceae bacterium | reverse complement strand
CCGACAGATTTGGTGGCCTTTGCCTCCCTTTCGGAACGCTTTACCTTCCCTAAACGGGTCTCCAATATTTTAAAAGGAGAAGGCTTGCTCAACGATGCTTCAGGTTTGGTGGCTTTTCGAGTAGCTCTGGCTGCTTGGACCACTGGAGTCTTCTCCTTGGGACAGGCTAGTTGGGACTTGGTAATCTCTATTTTGGGAGGTTTTGCAGTAGGGATTGTAACAGCGGCCGTCAATCGTGGACTTCAAAAATTATTGTTGAGTGTTCGGGCGACAGATATTGCCAGTGAGCTCATTTTAGAATTGAGTCTTCCCTTGATAACCTTCTTTATTGCAGAAGAGATCCATGTATCAGGGATTATTGCGGTTGTCGTGGCGGGCATCCTAAAGGCTAGTCGGTTTAAGAAAATTACCCTACTAGAAGCCAAAGTCGATACGGTAACACATACGGTTTGGAATACAGTCAATTTTGTCCTCAATGGATCCGTCTTTGTCCTTTTGGGGATGGAGCTTGAGATGATTTCTGAGCCAATTCTTAGGACTCCCTTTTACAACAATCTGCTCTTGATTGTGACTGTTCTCTTATTGACGGGATTCCTATTCTTGATTCGCTTCTTGATGGTGTATGGATTTTACTGGTACCGTGGTTTCCGATTGAAAAAATCCATTGATAAGTATCTGAAAGATGCCCTCTTGTTGACCTTTTCGGGAGTTAAAGGAACGGTGTCCATCGCGACCATTCTCTTGATACCGACGCAGCTAGAAGCAGAATACCCAGTTCTCTTGTTTTTAGTAGCCGGGGTAACCTTGTGTAGTTTTTTAATCGGACTCCTCATCCTACCGAAGCTCTCCGAAGACAAAGAGGAATCCAATGATCATTTGATGCACATTGCTATCTTAAACGATGTCGTCATGCTATTGGAGAAGGAGTTGACAGTGACCAAGCAGAAGGGGCCTCTCTATGCGGCTATTGATAATTATCATGGGCGGATAGAAAATATGATTCTCAATCAGGAGGATAAGGCCACTCAAAGAGACTGGGAGCAACTGAAACTCCTTATTCTCAGTATCGAGAACGATGGCTTGGAACAAGCCTATGAAGAAGGAAAGATTCGAGATAGAAGCTACCATGTCTATCAACGTTATCTCAGAGCCATGGAGCAGAAGGTCAACCGCAATCTTTCATCACGCCTGACCTATTATTTCTTGGTGCTCTTCCGCCTAATCCGACTCCTTTTCCACGAAGTGTTGACATTTGGATCAGGTATTCGGGCATGGAAAAATGGAGAAAATTATAAGCTCGAAGCGATCGATTATGACCAGATTGCCGCCTTGTATTTGGCGAATACGGAAATTATTATCGAGAGTTTGGAAAACCTAAAAGGAGTCTATCGCAGTAGTTTGGTATCTTTCCTTCAAGAATCACGCCTGCGTGAAACGTCATTGATTACCAGTGGAGCCTTTGTAGAGCGGGTTATCAATCGGATCAAGCCCAATAATATTGATGAGATGCTAAGAGGCTATTACCTGGAGAGAAAACTCATTTTCAAATATGAGGAGCAACATTTGATTTCGGCCAAGTATGCACGTCGCATGCGACAAAATGTCAACGAATTGGAAAATTATTCTTTGAGAGAAAGTGCCAATACTCTTCCATATGACATGATCAATTACGCTCGAAATCGATAAAAAATGACAGTTCTATCTAAGATAGAAGAAGAAAAGAGATTGGTGACGCTTGTCCCAATCTCTTTCTTTTGTGTATTAGTAGACTATTGATTACTGGTCAGGCTGAATGTAATAGCGATCTTCCCCAATAGGAATCAGCTGGACCTTTCCCCCATAAAAAGCTGATAGAGTTCCTTGGGTGAGAATTTCCTCCTTAGGCCCTTGGGCAAAACTTTGTCCCTCCTTGAGGAGAAGGACATGACTAAAGGACTTGGTGATTTCCTCTGCATGGTGGGTGACAAAGAGAATGGTCGGTGCCTTTTCCATCTGTTTGATCTGGTGGATCAGCTGAAAGATGGCTTCCCGAGCAAATAAGTCGAGCCCACTTGAGGCTTCGTCGAAGATGAGAAGATCGGGTTCTTCCATGAGACTACGGGCGATAAGAATCGTCTGTTTTTCCCCTTGAGAGAGGGTCCTGTATTTTCGCCCAATCAAAGAGGTAGCACCGATGAGACGCAACATGGACCGAGCTTCTTCGAGTTCCTTCTCTCCGTATGTTGTATAGAGGATGCTACTCTTGTATTTCCCAGTGAGGACAATTTCTTCTGGGGATAGAGATTCAGGGATGCGCTCAGAAATAAAGGAGCTAACCACTCCAATTCGCTTGCGGAGCTCAGGAATACCCCCTTGTCCAAATTGCGTCCCGAGCACAGAAACCTCTCCTTCTGTTTTCCAGTATTCTGCCATTAAGAGACGAAGGAGGGTCGATTTACCAGCACCATTCAGTCCAAGGATGGCCCAGGTTTCCCCTTTTTTAACGGTCCAATTTAAATGGGAAAGGAGGTTTTTTCCTTCTTTTCTTAGAGTGACATCTTTCAGTTCAATTAAGCTTTCTTTCATCTTTTTAACCTTTATAAAAATATTCTCTATTTTATCATAAATATGATAAAATAGCAGATAGGAGGAAAGGGATGTTTCATAAAAGTAAATTATTTTTCTGGACCTGTGAAGTCCTATTATTAACGATTATATTCTATATTTGGGGAAGTATGGGAAGCCTCATCTCTCCATTTGTATCTGTTCTGAATACCATTATTCTTCCATTTTTGATTGCTGGTTTCTTGTATTATATCACCAATCCTATCGTAGAATTTTTGGAAAAGAAATTTCATCTGAATCGAATTTGGGGCATTCTATTAACCTTGGTAACCCTTTTTGGATTGATTATTTATGGGATTGTTTATATCTTGCCTATTTTGATCAACCAGTTGACAAGCTTGATTAATTCAACCCAAGGTTTGTATTGGGAAGTGCAAAGTTTTGTAACGAAGTTATCTAAGAATCCAGCCTTTCAGAGTATCAATATTCAATCAACCATTCAGCAGTTAAACCTGTCTTATGTGGATATCCTACAAAATATCTTAAATAGTGTGACCAATAGTTTAGGTAGTGTGGTGTCAACGATTGTGAATACACTCTTCATCCTGGTGATGACACCGATATTCCTGGTTTACTTCTTGATTGATGGGAAAAAACTGCTACCAATGTTAGAGCGGACTATCCTGAAAAATGACCGGCGGAATATTACCTCTCTCTTAGTGAGTCTCAACCAAACAGTTTCTCGCTATATTAGTGGGATTTCTATCGATGCTTTAATCATCGGGACTTTGGCCTTTATTGGCTATAGTTTTATCGGTTTGAAGTATGCCTTGGTCTTTGCCATTTTCTCAGCCTTGGCCAACCTCATTCCTTATATTGGACCGACAATCGGCTTGATTCCCATGGTGGTCACTTATGCTTTTACCGATTTTAATATGATGGTTAAAGCAGTCATCTTCATGTTGATTGTTCAACAAATCGATGGAAACATCCTTTATCCACGGATTGTCGGAGGCGTAATGAAGGTGCATCCCATTACGATCATGGTCCTCTTGCTCTTATCCAGTAACATCTATGGTGTAATTGGAATGATTGTTGCGATTCCGGTTTATTCGATTGGTAAAGAGATTGTAAAATTCCTCGAAGCCTTGTATGAAAATCATAAAAAGACACAAAAGCAGCGCAAGCAGGAAGAATGTGGGATTATTAATAAAGAATAGTAGAATAAATACAT
>CADFQU010000154.1 GCA_902836505.1 Streptococcaceae bacterium | reverse complement strand
GTTGACATTCAAGAAAAAACGGGTCGTCCAGCGGTTGAGACTGTCTTTACCGTTCTCCATGCGGGAGGAAAATTTGGCGGTGGTGGATACAAGGTATCTGGTGGACTCCATGGAGTTGGATCATCTGTCGTAAATGCCTTGTCGACTCAGTTAGATGTTCATGTCCATAAGAATGGCCAAATTCATTACCAAGAATACAAACGCGGTCAAGTCGTTGCAGATCTTGAAGTGGTTGGTGAAACAGATCGAACTGGTACAACCGTTCACTTTACTCCAGACCCAGAAATCTTCACAGAAACAACCGTCTTTGATTTTGACAAGTTGAATAAGCGGATTCAAGAGCTAGCCTTCTTGAACCGTGGCTTACGCATCTCGATCACAGACAAGCGTGCAGGGCAGGAGCAAACGAAAGATTACCACTATGAAGGTGGGATTGCTAGTTATGTAGAATACATCAACGAAAACAAGGATGTCATCTTCGAAACTCCGATTTATACTGATGGAGAATTGGATGATATCACGGTTGAAGTGGCTATGCAGTATACGACTGGTTATCACGAAACCGTCATGAGCTTTGCCAATAACATCCATACCCATGAAGGGGGAACTCATGAGCAAGGTTTCCGTACAGCCTTAACCCGTGTTGTCAACGACTATGCTCGTAAGAATAAACTTCTCAAGGACAATGAAGAAAATCTCACAGGGGAAGATGTTCGGGAAGGATTGACAGCAGTCATTTCTGTTAAACACCCAAATCCACAGTTTGAAGGACAAACTAAGACCAAACTTGGAAACTCTGAAGTGGTGAAGATTACCAACCGCTTGTTCAGCGATGCCTTCTCTGATTTCTTGTTGGAAAATCCTCAGATTGCCAAGAAAATTGTCGAAAAGGGAATTTTGGCTGCCAAAGCACGTGTTGCTGCTAAGCGCGCCCGTGAAGTCACCCGTAAGAAATCTGGTTTAGAAATCTCAAACCTTCCAGGTAAATTAGCAGACTGTTCATCTAACAATCCAGCTGAGACAGAACTCTTCATCGTCGAAGGAGACTCTGCCGGAGGATCTGCTAAATCAGGTCGAAACCGCGAGTTCCAGGCGATTCTCCCTATTCGTGGGAAAATCCTCAACGTGGAAAAAGCTAGCATGGACAAGATTTTAGCCAACGAAGAAATTCGAAGCCTTTTCACAGCTATGGGAACCGGTTTTGGTGCAGAATTTGACGTATCGAAAGCCCGTTATCAAAAATTAGTCATCATGACGGATGCCGATGTCGATGGAGCCCATATTCGAACCCTCCTCTTAACCTTGATCTATCGCTATATGAAACCAGTTTTGGAGGCAGGCTATGTTTACATCGCCCAACCACCAATCTATGGTGTAAAAGTTGGTAGTGAGATCAAAGAATACATCCAGCCAGGAGCCAACCAGGAAGCTGAATTGGCTGAGGCTCTTGAACGTTATTCTGAAGGTCGTTCCAAACCAACGATTCAACGATACAAAGGTTTGGGTGAGATGGATGATCATCAGCTCTGGGAAACAACGATGAACCCAGAACATCGCCTCATGGCGCGTGTAACAGTTGATGATGCAGCAGAAGCAGATAAGATTTTTGATATGCTCATGGGAGATCGAGTAGAACCTCGCCGTGAATTTATCGAAGAAAATGCCGAATATAGTACACTTGATGTATAAAATTCTGCGATATTTGCCAATTATTCGAATATTTATGATATAATAACTACGATTACTTTCAAGTAATTTAATGAAGGAGTTTTTATATGTCTCGTGGACTAATTATTCTCATTATTGTCATTGGGGTCCTTTTGGTTTTAGGATATGTAGTGGCAGTCTTATTGAGAAAGCGTAACGAAGCCTTACTGGCATCTCTGGAAGAACGAAAAGAAGAGTTGTATAACCTTCCGGTAAATGATGAAGTAGAGGCTGTGAAGAATATGCATTTGATTGGTCAAAGTCAAGTTGCATTTCGTGAATGGAATCAAAAATGGGTGGACCTATCCCTCAATTCTTTTGCTGATATCGAGAACAACCTCTTTGAAGCAGAAGGCTACAACAATTCTTTCCGCTTTTTAAAAGCCAAGCAAGCAATTGGAAATATTGAGAGTCAGGTTCAATTAATTGATGAAGACATCAAGGCCATCCGTCAAGCTTTATCTGAATTAAAAGAAAAAGAAGAAATGAATAGCGGTCGGGTTGTTCATGCCTTGGATATGTTTGAAAACTTGCAAAAACAAGTAGCTTCTGATCCAGACGCATACGGCCCAGCGCTTCCCGAAATTGAGAAGCAAGCTGAAAATATTCAAGTTGAGTTTTCAAAATTTGTAACCTTGAATTCATCAGGCGACCCTGTTGAAGCTGCTGAGATTCTGGATACAGCTGAAAACCATATTGTTGCCTTGACGCACATTGTTGAAAAAGTTCCTGCAATTGTGAAAGATGTACAGACTACTCTACCTGATAAATTGGAAGATTTGGAAGCTGGTCATCGCAAACTTTTGGAGTCTGGTTATCATTTTACAGAGACCGATTTGGAAGCACGTTTCCAACAATTGCATGCAGCTTTGAAAGCCAACCTACAAAATGTTGCTGCTCTTGAACTAGATAATGCGCTCTATGAAAATGAGCAGATTCAAGAAGAAATCAACGCCTTGTATGATATTTTCACTCGTGAAATCGAATCACACAAAGTTGTTGAAAAATTGGTCAAAGCTTTACCAGGTTACCTTGCCCATGCGAAGGAAAATAACAAGCGTTTAGCAGAAGAAGTTGAACGTCTCAGCAAAACATTTGAAAGCAAAGAACTCAAGGAAAATCATTTGAAGGAGTTAGAAGCTGAATTAACAGCTCAAGAGCTCGTTGTAGAAGATGCCTTGAAGGATACATCTGAGACTCAAAAAGCCTACTCTATCCTTCAAGAAGAGTTAGAAGCGATTGAAGAACGTTTGAAAGAGATTGAAGATGATCAAATTGCATTGAGCGAAACCTTGTCTAAGATTGAGAAAGATGACACCAATGCTCGTCAAAAGGTAAATATCTACGCAAATCGTTTACATGCCATTAAGCGCTACATGGATAAGCGTAACTTACCTGGAATTCCTCAATCCTTCCTAACTATCTTCTTCACTGCAAGTGATAACACAGAAGCTCTCTTGGCTGAGTTAGAAGGTCGTCGTGTCAATATTGAAAACGCCAACCGTCTCCTGGATATTTTGACCAACGATATGACAGAGTTAGAGGAAGAAACTTACAAATTAGTACAGTATGCTACCCTAACAGAGCAGTTGCTTCAATACTCAAATCGCTATCGTTCATTCGACGATCATGTCCAAGCAGCGTTTGATGAAGCTTTGTACATCTTTGAAAAAGAGTATGACTATCCTGCTTCCTTCAAAGTCATTTCAGAAGCATTGGAAACAGTAGAACCAGGAGTAACAGAGAGATTTGTTACCTCATTCGAAAAAACAAGAGAATCCATCCGATTCTAATCCAAAACATCCAGGAGAGAATTCCTGGATGTTTTTTTATGGAGATGAAGCTGTGATGGGAATGGGAAGGATAGAAAATAGGAGATGAATCCATGAAAATTTTAATTGCTCCAGATTCATTCAAAGAATGCTTACCTGCGAAAGAAGTAGCGGAAGTTATTGCAGAAGGCTTGCGTCAGTCTCTCCTCGATGTAGAACCGGTCACCTGTCCTGTTGGAGATGGTGGGGAAGGGACAGTGGATGCCATCAGATACTAATTGGGCTTGAAGGAAAATTTTATCCTTG
>CADFQU010000153.1 GCA_902836505.1 Streptococcaceae bacterium | reverse complement strand
TCTTTAATAGCGTAAGGAGTTTACTATCCTTTGCCTTCTTTTCACTTGTACTAGAAGTACCCGCACGATCATAGCTAGAGGTTTTCTCTTTATTATAGTGGATCCATGGTAAACTGATATCTATTTTTTCTTTCTCTTTATAGAAATCAGCTGTATAGTAAGCTAACGAAGCAAGACGATGGAGTCCACTATAACCAAATTCGATGGTCTCTTTTGGACGTTTTTGAGTAACTTTTTGTGTTCGAAGGTTGATAAAGAGAGAATCATCATCGGATAGGTCAACTCCTACATAGTCATCTTTTCCGTCGGAGTACATGATAGTATCCATCGACCCATTGATGGTAGGATAGCCCTTCTCTTGGGCAAGTTTTAAGACATCAATGATCTGTCCCTCACCATCTTCTTTTCCGAGTCGATAATAGCGGATTTTAAAATATTCTTCTGGATCTTTTTTATTTTGATCTGTATTACTGAGCTTAGAATCTTGTAAGGCTAAATAGTGGCGACCGATGGCATGGCCATATCTGCTCCAATTTTCATCCACTTTCTCGAAGGATAGCGCTATAATCGGAAGCCCTGTATCCTCTTCATCCAGCATGAGATAATTCGTTAACCGTTGCCCTTTTCCAGTATATGTATAATTTCTTTCATTCACAACATAACTTGCTTCTTTCAAGAAAAAGAAGGACCAAGTGCCACCAATCATAAAAATGGATACAGCTGCCAAGGCATATAGCTGCCACATCTTCCAAGAATAGTTTTCCAGCTTTTTCATCTCGTTCTCCTATTGTTTGATTCTAAAAGTTATTATATCATGATTTTTCCTATTTTTCTTTTGCTATCCTAGTGTCGTTATGACATACAAAAAGAGCCTGACGGCTCTGGTTTGAAACTGTATTGCTTCTGCTGCCACCTTTAGAGAGCATATTAGTTCCTAGTTTCATTTTCACCCACCAAAGGATGATTACGTATATACATGATACCACTTATATTCCACCACTCTCTGAGGATAAAAATCCAATAGAAGGCCTGACAGAGGTAAAATCCCCAATACAGGCGAAGGAGGTCTTTTTGAACGGTCAGAGAAAACATAGTAAAGATTAGAATCAGGCTACAGGCTACAAATATTAACAGGGACTGAAGATGCGCCAGCAAAGGATAGCCCATTTTGTTTAAGAAAAATTGAAAGAAAAAAGCCAATACCGGCAGTACTATAAGAAGGATGAGAGAAATCGTGAAATAGGAATGGATAAGGCCTTCGAATTCTTTGTCATGGTAAAGAGAATGTTTCCCAAAAAAGATCGAAAACTGTGCCGCATCATAAGACCAGGTTTTTGGATGCATAAAAAATGGTGACGTCAATATGATCAAAATATAGGCAGTAAGTATGCCAAGCTGGCAGGCGACACTCCGATGAAGATTTGCTTTTGCATTTACCATAGCTACTTTCAATCCTTTACCTTCCCATCCCGAATTTCAACAACATTAGATACTCGTTCACTATTGTAGACCAGTCTATACCACCCATCTGGTAGGTCCGTCTTTTTCGACAGTTTCTCCAAATCCGATTTGAAATCATGATTTAAGTCTTGCAATAAACCTCTGTTTTAAGGTAAGGAAATTTTTATATAACAGTCACAGGTTGCGATAAAGAGAACAAATGGAACCTCACACCATCCCCCTAGTATTTTTGATTCAGGAAAAGGAATGCCATTATTATAGTTGTCCATCAAACTGAAATAATTGTCACCTCGTTTCTTAAAGGGCGAGGAGCTTATTTCAATTGAGGAGCCCATAAAAGTATCCAACAGGTTCATTTTTTCCTCTAGCTTAGCTTCATAGTATTGTCGATCTGGACTTAATTCAATGGCCTTTTCTAAAATGGGCAAATAGGCTCTATCATACTCATCATAGGTATTTTCCATTACTTGCTTCTCGGCCACATCAATCTTATTATAATACGGCATCACCAAGTGTTTAAATCTGACTGATTTTTTCAAGGGAATAGTAATCTTTTTCCCTTCAATCGTCTCAGAATAGATAAAATTTACATCTGGACCCGCATTGGGCCGAGTCCATGAGAAACCGGTAATTTGTATCTCACCCCGAAAATTTCTACTAGCATAAAACCCTTTTAGATTCGACTCTAAATTTCTGTAAAAGTAGAACCCTAGAAACACTAGGAAGCAGATAACCACTAGTATGCCTTTTGACCGATTGCTAATCGTCGTCTGGCCCTTCTTTAAATTCTTCTTCAAGTCGACGTTCCATCTCTTTTTCAACATTTTCCTCCTTTATCACCTCTTGGAACTCTTCCGCATTCTGAATGCTTTCTTCCTGCCCACTCTTTGTGTATGGAGCGCCAATGTACCAACTGAAGTCATCTGCATCAGGAAACAAGCTCTTGATGAGCTTTTTGTATTCCTCCATCGTGATATCCGGTTTAAAAATTAAGAGGTGGCGATATTTTTTTAACAGGGCAAAGAGCTTAGTATCCTTCCCCTTCACACGAAAGTCTTCCATTCTCTTTGATGAACTTGAAGAAGTTTTCTCTTCTTCATGCTTATTCTTATAGTTATAGCTAATCCAAGGTATGCCTATACTTGTTTGACTTAAAGCTTCACTGTATTGCTCGGTTTCAAAATCTGGTAAATATAGGATTTGATAAAGTCCGCTATAATCAAAACCAACGATCATTGTTGGATCTGTCTCGGCGATTTCTCCCTTGTTCAAATTCACAAATAGGAGCTCATGTGTTGAGACATTGATCCCTACATACTCATCTTTTCCATCTGTAAACATGGTAGTTCGCATGCCGCCCTCAATCGTGTCGTAGCCCCTTTCCTGAACCAGTTTTAAGACATCGATGGTATGACCTTCTCCTTTCTCGTACCCTAGTCTATAATAACGAATTCGAAAATACTCATTTGCGTCTTTTTTCTTTTCTTCCCCAGTGAATAGTTTAGAATCTTGCATGGCTATAAACTGATAGCCGACAGCATATTTATGTACGTTATCATTTTCCTTATCTTCTTTCGCAAAAGAAAGGGCTAATAATGGAATGCCGGCCTCCTCTTCGTTGATATGTTGATACTCCAATAACCGTTGGCCTCTTCCAACATACTCATAGTTTCTCTCCCTCACTACATAAGCAGCTTCGTTGAGGTAAGAGATCGTCCAGATACCGCCAATCATTAGAACGGTCACAAGGACAAGGGAAACGATATGCCATCTCTTCCAAGAAAAATTCTCT
This sequence comes from Streptococcaceae bacterium, assembly GCA_902836505.1. Taxonomy (GTDB): domain Bacteria; phylum Bacillota; class Bacilli; order Lactobacillales; family Streptococcaceae; genus Streptococcus. The sequence goes on along the minus strand of CADFQU010000153.1, from coordinate 555 downwards.
AGCTTTTCCATCCCATTCTCCTTTAATTTGATCGTAAAAGTATATTATATCATGATTTTTTCTATTTTTCTCTCCGTATTCAATAGCGGCTTTTCGATATAGAAAAAGAGCCTGATGGCTCCCTTTTTAATTCTTCTGTTGCTTCTGGCATTCCGGACAAAGGCCATAAACTGTGGTTTGGCACTTGGTAATGACGTAGCCACTTTTTTCTCTCGCTTCTGCTCTCACGTCTGGAACTTCGATGTCAATATCATCAATCTTCCCACAAGACTCACAAATCAAATTCAGATGATCGTGTACCATAAAGTCAAAGTAGGTCGTGGTGACATTGCGTACTTTTATCTCAGCGACAAAGCCTTCTTCAATGAGGACCTTAAGATTGTTATAAACGGTTGCCAGACTCATATTGGGGAAGGCAGGTTTCAAATCTTGATAGATGGCATCGGCACTCGGATGTTCCTGACTTTTGACAAGATAAGAAAGGACCGCGCGACGCGTCTCTGTAATCCGTACAGATTTTTCGCGCAAGTGTTGCAATACAGCTTCCACTTTTTC